>CADEDX010000065.1:0-9274 GCA_902826195.1 uncultured Bradyrhizobium sp.
CAGAAGCATCGAAATCCTCCTGCCGCTCGAAACCTTGCCGATCCTCGAATGGCTCAGTATCAAAACGTCAAAATCACTGTGATGAACCACTAGGGGGATTCTCCGCATCCTTGAAAAGGAAGTGCACGTCACCCAATTCATTGTAAAACCCACTATAGTATTGAAGGTTGAACAAGGCGCTGTATGCCCGTTTCTCTGCATCGGTAGCTTGCACGAACGTAGCGCCATCGGCCGCAAGTTTCAATGCCGAACTTGCAGCCCGGGTCAGTTGGGATCGCCCTTTGCACACCCGCACAAGGGATCGAATTAAAAAATGGCGTTCCAGGAATTCTCGACGGATTGTTGGCAGCAGCCATTTCTGGTTTCGATCTCGCGCGAAGATAACATCGTTGCGTCCGTAGGTATACGCTGCATCGAGCCATGCACGATAGCTACGGTCAGCAAAATGCATGCCTGCCGCCGCGATATTGAAAACAAACTCAAGGCCGTTATTAGCGAGCCGGTATGCAAGTTCGACATCCTCGGCACGGCGAAAGCCTTCATCAAAGCCGCCAGCAGCCAGAATGTGGCTCCGGCGAAGCGAGGCATTGCCTGTGTAAAACTGACGCGCCGTCGCAGACCAGTCTCCTCTTAGCTGTGCCGAATATTGTTTCATAAGCATTTCTTGCTCCCAGCGGACCCAGGGAGCCATCTCGAAGCCCACCGGTGTGAGCAAGGGTCCGAGCACCACAACATCCCGGCCCGCCTCATGGTGTGAACGGGCGTGCTCCTCGAGCAATTGAGGCTCCACTACAACGTCGTCATCGATGAAGACAATGAACTCCCCAACCGCTTTCTGGATGCCTGCATTGCGCGCGGAAGCAGGGCCCTTATTGGCCTGAATAAGGCTCCGCAGCCGCATGCTCGAGCGGAACGTGTCTAGATAGGCATCAGTACCGTCAGTCGAGCCGTCGGAAACGACGATGACTTCATAAGCGTCCAAAGGGTACGCCAGCTGCTCCAAGGCTGCGATTACATGTCTAAGTCTGCCAACGCGATTGTACGTCGGTATGACAACACTGAAATAGGGGCGGTGCACTGTTTAGGCCCTGAATCTATTGGCACGGGCTCGATGGCTGAGCAAAGGGCAGACACCAAACTTCGTGTTCATTTTTTGTAACCATTTTTGCGATCATAACCCAGGCTTTTGCTGTTACAAACAAAACTGATCCTACATTCACGTTAAGTAACCGGCCGCTGCAGCAAGCTTCCCGGCCGAACTATTGGGGGCTCGCGTTGGCGGCGGACCACCGTCTGCATTGCAACCATTTGCCCATAGTCAAAGGCAGCAATGGCGCTTGCGTCCTAGTCTGGTTTCTGAGCGTTAACGGTTTCTTCGAGGAAGCCAGCCAGTCTCTGGGCGTAGAAATCGAGGTTCATCTGGCATTCGATCAGCTGACGACCATTGGCTCCCAATCTGATGGCTTCCTCTGGTTGCGACAGCAGCCGGTTAATCTCTGTGCGCAGGGTCACAGGATCTTTCGCTGGTACATACCGCCCGTTGTCGCCGTCAACCACCACATCGGTCTGGCCCGGAACTAGGGAACAAATGACGGGCTTTCCCATTGCCAGGCACTCCAAAATTGCAGTTACCCCGGCTTGGAACTTTACATTCTCTAGCGGCATCACCATGAAGCAGCTGTCGGCATAAAGTTGGCGCAACTCGTACTGAGTGAACTTTCGCACCGTAACGTTGCTCGGAATGATCGGCGTCCCAACACCCTCTGCGCGTTTGGCCCACGGCGACGCTGCAGCAATCACCACATGTACATCAATATCTTCTACTGCGCGCAACAGAGTTTCATAGTCGCGACGCTCCAGCCCGACGGCGCAGATCTGCAGACCGGCACTGCAACTTGGAGTGACCCGTTCGGGCGCGAAGAACTCCTGGTCGACCATGAAGGGAGTCCACAGCACTTGGTTACGATTGAGTTTCCAGCGCTCCACTATAAACCGCTGTTGCCAGGAACTGTAGGTAATGAAGCGGTCGATGGCGCTTTGCACACCCAGCCAGTCCAAGAACACGATTTTCTTCGGCTCGGAAATGACGTGCACGATCATCAGATGGCGCGGTCGCTTGCCTGTTGTAAACTTGAGAAGCGCGGCCAAGGGCAGCCCAACCTGCTCGCCGTCTGTGACAATCGCCTGATAGCTCTTGCGGACCTTCCAGCAAGCATATGCGAGAACCAGATTGGTACCACCGAACTTTTCAAGCACCCTGCCCACTCGGCCCGCGATCGTTCGCGCCGCGGCATAATCGAGAATGTCGGCATCGAAGCTTCGCGCAAGCTCCAGATAGTCGGCCCTGGGGCGCTGGCCGCTCGCAATCTGTTCGCGGATGTCGGCAGCGATAACGCCCGACACCGTCAATAGCACGCGCTTGCTCATCTGACTTGGCCTTGTCCATTACCAGGCATACTGTTCACTCAAATGCAACGGCCGGTAGTGAGGTGACTATCTTTCCTCGAAGGACAGGCGAGAAAATCGCACATGCCCCACGGGCACCAAGTCTCTTGCGCGACACGCGAAGGACTAGACGCCCGCACGCTGCCAACCATGAAGGGCATATGTAGGATCGCATGATATCATCGATCAATCTTTCGCCGCAGTCTTAAACTTGTTGTAGGGTTATTTATGTGCAAACTTATCAGTACCCTAGCACTTGCATTAGGCGCCCTGCCTAACCTTCCGTCTGCAGTGCGGTAGCTCAGTCCGCCCGGTTCGAGCTGCGCGGGCCGGCCGTTTTCGACGGCACCAACGATGTAAGTCTAACGGCCAACCGGAGCACCGGGATTTGGCGCATCATCGCGTAAGCACGTCACGCTGATCCGGTCGGCGGTCGATACTCTTTTGTGCGCTGGCCACGCGCTGACGCCTGCCCTCGGCACCTAACCGGCGTTACGGTGGGGTACCGCCAGTAAGGCCCGCGATGGGTCTGTGCGACACAAGCCGCGTTGACCGGACGGCTTCGCCTGGCACCGGCGAACGTTCCGTGCTCACCAATGAAAAACGAACCGACTCCGCAACCACGATAAGGTACAGCGGCCAAAAATTCGTTAGAACGAGCCAGTGAGAATCAAGAAGGTTGATCAGCACGGCAAACAATTCGATCGACAGAAAATACCACGCTCGCACTGGATCTATCCGCCTCACGCGCTCCAGCAAATGCAAGGAGGAGAAGATAAACGCCAGGAAGATCCAATAGCCGATCCGGCCGGTCTCGAGCTTCAATTCGAGATAACCGCTATGGCTCGACGGCATGTCCTTGACGTACCCCGTCGCCGCGTTGTGGGGCGAATTTGGTACAAAGTAATATGAATGGAATCCCCAGCCGAACCAGGGCCTGTGCGATATCTGATACTCGATAAAGGTCCATATTCCGGTGCGTCCGGTGAGGGTGGCGTCCCCATATAGCCTGTATCCCAATCGTTCGATTGGGTTCGCCACAAACATGGATGCGAGTACAACAGCGGCAACGATTATTGCCGGCGTCAGCCGGGTCCTTTTGCAAACCTGCAATATTAGCCACGAACCGACCAACGCGACGAGCGCGAACGCCAGCGCACTTTTTGATTCGCTCTCGACGATGAGCCAGAACCCCAGGCTTATGGTGAATAAAGCAACAAAGCGGCGCCAGCCGGGAAATAGAAGATCATGGCTCGCTACCATGATGCCAACAGCCGCCAACAGACCTAGTTCTTGTTTGTGGGTGAAGTACCCAGGATGACCGACAGGCGACGGCGGCGTATTCAAAACATAGAGAGCGCTGATGGCAAAAGCGATCGCATAGCAGAAATGTATCCCTGGAATCGTCGATTTCACAGATATGGGCAGAGCGGATGGCACAACGATAATGATCACCACCAGCACCTGCACGACAATCCGACTGAAGGCAAAATCCGGGCTGTAAGCCCATGTCACGCTCGCGATCGCGAAAACAAGGTATGCGACCAGACTCCTCATCGGCAGGGAGCGGAAGAACCTCCGGTCTATCAGCGCCCAATTCTTGAAAACGAAAATCAAAGTCAGCAGGGCCACGACCGGCCAAATCAGAACGTTGACCAGCCGCACTTTCCCTTCACCCGGCCAAAGCGGAAGGGCTACCGCAAGATAGAAAATTGCGAGCACCGGCAGTGTGGCCAAAAAGGTGGCACCCGGAAAATCCATGCTGGGCAGCTTGGACTTCACTGCGCGGCGGATAATATTAGACATTTCGGGAGCCATGCTTTCGGTTGTGAATTATAGAGTCGCATCCTCGCGTCGGAGACCCGGCCGATTGTGAGGAGATCGGTCCTGGCACACTTCTTCACTCACCGATCGTCAAAATCCTCGGTGTGTGCGAAGTTCCTCAAGATTTTTGTATCTAACGTTCATTTTGCGATACTCGCGAGTACGGTGTCAACGTCCGGGCCAATTAACCAACATTTGGGATTAACCGTTCAGCGCTAAGAATAAGCATTTCACTGAAACATCCCGTTGATGGTTGTCCTTGCTGGCGCACGTTGCGTGCTCAACGGAGCCGGCATTCGATACTTCCGTTGCGGTGCCGTCGGTATCACTCTTGACGATGTCGATGATCGTCTTTACGCCCGTCGCGACCACGCCGGTTCGGCGAGAATTCCGGTCGATTTCGCACTCCTGCAAGGATGCCCATCTGTGATCAAGCTTCGTGACGTGCCGTCCAGTCTATGGACGACCGCCGTATTCCGGTGGGCTGGTGCGCGATCGGCGGTCGTGACTGTGGATGGATTGCACCCGGTGCTTGTCACCTTCGGATCGATCAAGTGCGGACGCCTGTTCCTGCGCTGTAAGACAATACCAATCGAGATTGGCTCCGGCAACAATGGAGCCCTTGTGATCGGTGAGCGCGTCTTTATCAACACTGGTTCCACCGTCGTGGCTAATCATAGCATCGTAATCGGCGACGACTGCCGCATCGGTGATCTTGTGGCCATTTTCGACTCTGATCACCATTCCCTTGAGCCGTCGCGTCCAATTCGCATGGCGCCAGTTCGTCTCGGTAACAACGTCTGGGTCGGTCGTTCTGCAACAATCCTTCCCGGCGTTACGATAGGTGATCATGCGGTCATCGCAGCTGGATCGGTTGTGACGGGCGACGTTCCTGCAAGAACGCTGATGGCAGGCGTACCAGCTCGCGCAATCCGAACTCTCGATATTCCCGATGGATGGCGCCGCGAGTAAATAGCGCAGCGCCGGAACATTTTAGGACGATCTCACACGGTATTTCCCGGTCTGCCTTCATCGGAGTCGTCCGTGAAAAACTTTATAACCTATTGAATTTTATAATATTTTTCTCCGGCGGCGTTTGAGATTGCACGGATTTGGGTTTGCGACCGCAGAACCCTGCAATTTCGTTCTTGGATGTTTCGGACCATGATTCTGTGGTGCATCGGAGGGAGCGATGCGGCCGAAGAAGCACAAGACGACGGGATCGAACGATCTGTTCCGGGCGCGGTTGGACCAGATCATCAACCTGAAGCACGAGCTGGTTCTGCTTGCCGGCAAGATCGATTGGGATTGGATCGACGGCGAGATCGCACCGCTCTACAGCGAGAACGGGCGGCCTGGGATCGAGACCCGTTTCATGATCGGGCTGTTGCTGCTCAAGCACATTTACGGGCTGTCCGATGAGGGAGTGTGCGAGCGCTGGGTCCACGACCCGTATTTCCAGTTCTTCACCGGAGAAGAGTTTTTCCAGCACGCCTTCCCGCATGAGCGGTCGGACCTGAGCCATTGGCGCAAGCGGCTCGGCGACAGACTGGAGTTGCTGTTGGCTGAGAGCCTGCGGGTGGCGCACGAGGCCGGCGCGTTACGCGGCCAGGACCTCAAGCGGGTCACGGTCGACACCACGGTGCAGCCGAAGGCCATCACCTTCCCGACCGACGCCAAGCTGCTTCATGCAGCCATCAAGGGTCTCAACCGCCTGGCAAGAAGGCACGGCGTCAGGCTGCGGCAATCCTATTCTCGGGTGGCCAAGGCCGCGGCGATGATGGCGGGCCGCTACGCCCATGCCAAACAGTTCAGGCGGCATCAGCGGCAATTGCGCATCCTGCGCAGCCGGCTCGGCCGCATCATCCGGGACATCCGCCGCAAGATCGAGGACCACCCGGCACTGGAACAGGCGTTCGCCCTCCCGCTGAGCCGAGCCACCCAGATCCGCTCGCAGCAGCAGCGCCAGCGCGGCTGGAAGCTGTATTCCTTCCATGCTCCGGAGGTGGAGTGCATCGGCAAGGGCAAGGCCAGCGCACCTTACGAGTTCGGAGTGAAGGCTTCCATCGTCACCAACAACAACCGGGCTCCCGGTGGACTGTTCGTGCTCCACGCCAGGGCACTGCCCGATAACCCCTATGACGGTCACACCCTGCGGGACGTCCTTGACCGCACCGAGACGCTCACCGGCTGTCCGATCGAGCGGGCCTATGTCGACAAGGGATACCGCGGCCACGACGCGCAAAATCCACGTCGCGTCTTCATCTCAGGCCAGAAGCGCGGCGTCTTCGGTGTCATCAAGCGCGAGCTGCGCCGCCGCTCCGCCATCGAGCCCATCATCGGACACCTCAAGGCGGAAGGCCACCTCGGACGCTGCTACCTCAAGGGACGCGCCGGCGTCGCCTGGCTCAACGAGCTCTTGTACCTCTTCCTGGTCCAGCGGTCCAGCTCGCCTGTCCAGCCCCGCTCAATTCAGCTTCTTAACGGACGACTTATATTTGCCGTCGATCAATCGTCCTGCGGGGATTTTGTCGCCGGAGACGCAAGTACTCTGCTGCGCACGACCTCCATCACGAGCCGTAGATCGCTCGGCAGGACGAGCCGTGTGAGCATGGCTGTCGCTGCGAACAACAAGCCAAAAAGCGGAATGAGGTACAATAGTCCAAGCGGCTGCAGCATCGCCAACGGCACGACGGTGAAAAGCGAGGCTATGCAAGCTTTAGCCATGTTCAGTGCCATACTTGATCCGAGTGCGCCTTTTGGCAGCAAGGCCCAACACGCAATCGTCGTGGGTAGCTCCGCCACGCCAGCAATGATTACGAGAGCAATGCCTCCATTTCCGAACCGCTGCTGCCAATAGTCGATAAGGAGCCACCCCATCACCACACAGAGCGCAATCCTGATGACGCTGATGACTGCCAGCGCCTTGTTTCGGCCGACTGCATTTATCGCGGCAGCTAAAACGTAACCGATGAACAGCAAAGGTATGAAGAGTGCACCCACGCGCAAAATCGATGCGGTTTGTTCGAAACGGCCATGCCCGTATAAGATTGCAACTATATCACCTGCGAAAAGGTAGAGCGCCGATGACGTAAATGCAGCGGCGATGAACAGTACTCGCCCGGTTGCATCGAGCATGCGCCGGAAATCAGGTAACGACAGCGACGCGCGCGAAAGCTCTGGAAATGACGCTGCAACCAGAATGATCGCCGGGGAAACAACAATGCCAAATGTACTGCGGAAGGCACCGAACCATCCTACGACCGCCGGGCTAGTGAGCGTAGACAGCAGCATGACCTCGACAAAAGGTTGCGACGCTATCACAAGCGAAAAGGCCGCAATCGGAGCTCCGTGTTGAATCAGCTCTCGAACTGACTTCATCGTTGGTGCGTGGACTTTGATGTCCAGTCGCCTCGCGGCGATTGCTCCGAAGAGCACCATCGAAATGCCCCCGATACCCCCCATCAAAACCAATTCCGTCAGCCCCCCGCCCAGCCACAAAGCGACAGCGGTCGCGATCAGCGTCACTGCCTTGCCGACGATAGTTGCGGTTGCATCGAGATCCATTCGGTTCCGGGCGCGAAAGGAACAAGCCACCGGCCCCAATAGTGTACTCGGAACTGCGGCTATCAGGGCAAGAACCGTTAGTTCGACAACCTCGCCGCCATACCCCAGAGCGATGGCGATGGCGACCGCCGCGACCGAGGAGAAGACGATTGTCGCCAGCCGAATGACGAGGGAGCTTCCAATCAATTCGGACTCGTCAGCACGCCCTCTCGCGATTTCCCTGACAAGATAAGTGCCTTGGCCCCACTCAACGATGACGTAGGCAAATGCGCTAATGGCGACGACGGTATAGAGGATTCCAAGCTGCGCTGGCTCCAACGCGCGTCCGATGACCGCGGTCTGAAGGATCCCTAGTGCTGTCGATGCTACCTGTCCTAACCCAAGGTGAGAAACATTTCGAACCAGAAGCCTTGTAGTGTTTGGTCTCACGGACGGCTCCGGATAAGAAAGAACTGCAGCGCTAAGCGGACGGTATATCGAGAATTAATTGGCGGGTCCAAGGCAAATCGATCTGAAGCGATGGTGCCGCGACTATTCCTGCTGTAACTGCAAGCTAAGTCGGCGCGCTGCTATCGTATCTGTCCAACCTGCCTCATGCCTCCCGGTGAAAGACGACACGCAAGTTAATCAGGAAATTTACGATAAATGCGATTCCAATGCCCATCACCTTCGAAGCAATTGGAGGCAGTCCCACGGCGAACACCCCCAGGAGCGTAACACCGACATTCACCATGAGGCCGACAAGTGCGGCAGCTGTGAACGCCGCAAGACCGCGCAGTGTTGCCTCGCGATTGAACACAAAGCGACTGGTCAAACTGTAGTTGACAAGCGCTGCGATGCAGAAGCTCAGGCAGCCCGCCGCAACAATACTTAGCTCGAGGCTGACCAGCAGAGCAAATCCGCCCACGTCGACGACGGCTGCGATCCCACCAGTCACACCATATCGCAAAAGTTTCGATACAAAGTCGTGCACGGGTGACCCTATTGCGTAAAGGGACCGAACAATGGATCTTGGAATGTTCCGAAGGTCTGAAAGGCTTCGACCGGCTTCGAAGATCTGATCAAAGTTCTTACTCCGGCCCTTTGGCCCGAAATGCCGTCACGATCTGCACGGTCGCCGATAAACAGGGTGTCCCCGGCCGTCGCACCGGCGGAGGCCATGAGCGACTGGAGGCCGATGGGATGAGGCTTAAGCAGCCCGACATCGCAGGCTGCGACCACGTGATCCGCTTCCAATCCCATCGCAACCAGTTTTTCAGCTGCTGCATAATCCGAAAAGATGCCGATCTTCCTGCCGCTGCGCTTCAATCCCGCAAAAAGTTGCGAAACCCCCGGGAATACGCAGCTACTCAAGTATCGAAGCGGCCGTGTTTCAATCCATTCGGTCACGATTGTTGGAATCTTTTCTGCCAACATGGCGATGGCCTTGGCGGTCTCC
>CADEDX010000065.1:9284-18417 GCA_902826195.1 uncultured Bradyrhizobium sp.
AAAGTCGGCGACCTCCTCTGCCCCCCGCCGCTCGCTACTCCGGCGGTAAGTGCTGACGACGCCAATAGCGGTCAGATTTCTCCTCTTCACGGAATAAAGCACCATGTCACGCGCCATCCTCAGACGCAACGGGCGCTGGCTGTAAAGCGTACCATCCACGTCAAATGCGACGAGACGGATGTCACGCCAATCCGCTTCCGTAAACATCGACGTCATTCCAGACTGATATATTGCTGGCCGGCCAAGCGATCGATGCCAGGTATGTTGACGTAGGTCGCAAACAGAAAGGTGGCAGTCAACAAACCAACGAGAACAATTAGCGTGCGCTCCTCAAAAAGCCTCTCGGGCCTTTGAGCTGTCGACGCCGGTTGCATCGATAGTGCGAGGTAGTGCCCGAACAAGGCAATCAAAACGGGCACAATGAGCAAATATTCGACGCGATACTTGATCAAAAAGATAGCAAGAGAAAAACTGGTTGCGAGGGCGTAGACAAAACACGACACGGTAAGCGAAATTTCCGAATAGCCTGCGAAGCTCGCCCTATATCTCTCGAGCAGTTCGCGTCCGTGCGAGGCGGTGATCTCTCTAAATTCTGAAAGCCGCTTTGCCGCCATGAGAAAGGCGCCGCCGGCCCAATAGGTAAGAATGATCGAGCCCGGCGGCAGGGTTGTCGGATCTATCATTGCCCATCCGATCATGAGGCGCAGAGGATTATTGATCGCCTCCGAAATTACATCGAGATAGGCTTTGTCTTTGGAGCGGATAGGCGACACGTTGTAGACGATGCCCTGCAAGGCGAAGACGCAAGCAACTAGCAGCGTCAGCTTGCTGGCGGCGAAAGCGCACGCCAGTCCGGCCGCGACGAGGCCTGCCCACTCCAGGAAAATAATGGTCCCGCTGAGCTGCGTCTTGACTGCCGCTCTCTCAGACTTGGTCGGGTGGAACTTATCGAATTCGCGATCGAACCATTCGTTTATCACGTAGTTCGACGATGCAATGCAAATCGCGGCAATCAGGCCGAGTAGTATCGAGCTAACCAAGGAGGGCGTGTGAATTCCCCGCAACAGATAGGCGAGTATCATTCCGGGGACGATGAATATATGTTTCGTGCTGTGGTCCAGGCGGGCGATAGCTATATAAGCCGCCAAGTTTCCGTGCACCTTCCCAAGATCACCGATCGATTTATCCATGGATCATCCAAATGTTCATGTGAGCAACTCTTGCCGTGCCGGGCGTTGATCCGGCTTTTGTCGGGTCGCATCACTCAAAAAGCACCATTACCTGTTCCCGCTGATTGGCTGCAAAGTAGCCGAATGGTGCGCTGCAGGACAGCCCCTTCTCGATCACTTGCGCCGAGGGTTAACTCCAGATCCGCCCTCCAGCGTGGAGGTCATCCTGTACACGCGGCACCGGGGCAGCCGCTCGCGTCGGATTAACCCTACCGACAATACCAGTTGGTCCTCAAATCAGTTGCTGGCACGGGATGCAGCCACCCATGAAGGTGGGACGGTATGCCTGCGAGATGACAAGGGTCGAACAAAGTCGTGAAGGTTTGCCGGGCGGCATAAAATCCGACATTCATGCCGGGGACCCGCATTCTATGCGCAAATTCGCTTCACCGGCACATGCGACATCACCGCCTCCGTTCTCGGAAGCGGCCTGATAGCGAAAAAAAGAACTGGTCAGGTGCGGACCAAACCAGGTTTCAGTCGATTTAAAAGCGTATCCACGCCAAATGCAGCCAGGATCATTAGCAAGGGTATTATCGGCACCGAGTAGCGTCCGAGAGGGATCAAAAGCGCAACAAACACGTTCATCACCACGATTGGAAGCCAGATCAACCAGGACGGCCGCCTCTCTCGATTCGCCCTGATCACGCCGACAATCGCGAGTGCTCCGCCAATCAGCGCCAATAGGCCGGGTACCAGTGAGTTCCTCAGGCTGGTCATTTCGTACCAGAATGTGAACAAGCCGACGAAGACCTTTCGGACCGTGTCAAGCGGCTGGGTCATGATAAGATGCTTGACAACACGAGCGTTATTTTGCTCGTCAACGACCTCATCCTTTTCCCACTCGGTACCGGCGTCCCGAGCAATTATCCGAAACCAGGCATTCGACTCGTTCTCCGCATCTGTATACGGAGGCTTCTGCAGAGTGGCGAACTCCCATCGCGTGAATACGTATCCGCGCAGGAATGAGTCGCTTGCTCCAGGCGTCAGCAGTACGAAACGTCCGCCTGTTACCTGGTAGTTGCGATATGTCCATGGTGCCAGGACAACCGCCATGGCGTCGAACATGGCGAACACGGCGGCGACGCGCTGGGTCGAACGCTGCTTCAAGGCGAACACACCAAGTATGATCCCGAATATACCCAGATAAGGCAGCATGACGCCCTTGGTGAGGGTCGTGCACATGCCCACAACGCCAACCAGAATGCCATTTACGACGGTGGGCCGATCGTAAAAACGCACGGTCGTCCAGATCGTCAAGGTGCACATCAGCGTAAGAAACGATTCCATGTGCAAATCTGGCACATAACGCAGCAGCATGGGATGAAACGCGCAGAAGAAGCCCGCAAGCAGTCCCGTTCGCGCATTGTAAATTCGTAGCCCAAGCAAAAAGGCCAGAACACATGTTACGGCGTGGAATAGGCACTGCAGCAGAATGACCACGTAATTGCTGCCACCAAGCCGATACACAACGGCAATGAACTCCGGGTAGAGGGATGCCGCCCTGCGGGTCAATTTGATGAATCCGTGCTCGACGAATCCACTCGCTATCTTTCCGTACTCATATGGATCGCCCGCATTTGCAACCAGATTTTGGAATTGATAAAAAAGCAGTACCATCAGCAGCGCCGCTGCAGTCGCGACAACGGCGATGACTAGGGCATACTTGTTATGCTCGCTGGCGCTCATTTGGTGAATGTCCAAGTCTCTGTTGAAATTTGAGTTAAGCCCCTACTCGCTGCCTTGACGAGCAATTTCCGAAGCGCGACGGCGACAGCACTCCAAGCCTCGCGGCGGCGCCTGCCTCACTTTTGTTTCACCTCTACAAATTTCATGGTCGCTCTATCGACCGGGGTTTGAAGTCCGCCAATGAAGCCCTCCGCGAATGCCGTAATGCGCACGATACCGCGTGGCTTCCGGAGATGCAGCAAGTCCCGGATCAGCGGCCACAGCGCATATTTGATGAATTCATGTGCGGGAATATACATCAGGTCAGCGCGGCCGCACTTGAAGAACTTTGAGTACGTTGCGCCTATGGCGAGAAAGTCTCTGTGTGCGAGCTCGCGGCCTTGTTGCCAGTTCCGAAAACCGAAATGTTTCACGGCAATCATCGACGTATCATAGACATGGTAATGCGCAAGGAGCGCGCGCATTGCAATGTCACGGTCATCACAAGATGGAAATCTGGATCCGGGGCCGAGCATGGGATCGAAGCGTCCGATTTTCTCTATCATACTGCGTCGCACCGCGATGCCCGCCCCGAGGCCACGCACATGACGCGCGTCATGCATGGTAGTAAACATCCTGTCGCCATCGAGAACATAGTCTGGGATAAAGCCTGCGGTTGGGTCGTGCTCGGCGGCCTCGACACCACAAAAAGCCACCGCGACCTTCGGGTGTGTGGCGAAGATTGAGGCAAATTTCTCGAGCCATTCCGGTGGTACCGTACAATCATCATCCGTGATTGCGATGACCGAGCCTCTGGTTTCTGTCAGGCCCGCGTTGAGCGCATTGCCTTTACCGACGGTCGCGATTTTCACGTACCTCAAGCGGGTATCGGTGCCGAATGGCTTTAGCGCCTCCCGCGTCTCGTTGTCCTTGCTCTGATCAACGACGACCAGTTCAAAATTCGGATGCGTATTCGCCAGGATGGACAACACAGTATCCACCACCAAACCACCGCGACCGCACGTGCAGACGAGTGCTGATATCACCGGCGGGTCACCTTGTCCCAACTGGCTGCTCACCGATGTCGCCAACTAAACCTCAACTGCGGGAAGGTCTATTTGCACTGATCTGCCCCGCAACATCGAGCGCAGCAGGATGCACAATCTGCCAGGAAAGTTGGGTAGAACCATCGGCGCCAGCAAATTGATACGGCAAGATTCGGTTAAAACCATGCACCTGGCGAGTATGCGTATCCCCATCGTCCGCCCTTGCTTTTTGGCTATTCACAATGCACACATAGAACGTGATTAAGCTTCAACGCATACGCCCCGCGCAATCTACTCACCGCTCGGACTTTTGCCAAGGGCTTCGAGCAATGCGCACTAGATTTCAATGCATGCCCCTCTGAATAAGCGAAGACGGATTCTCTTCATCAACTCGGCGCTTTTCGCCGGCGCGGACACATGGATTCATTTCCTCCTGCTTCGCAACCTCTCACAGGACAAATTCGAGCTTCATGCGGCAGGGCAACCGGGATCGCCAGCACCGGCGTTCGACGAGTTGCGCGCGATTCCAGGTATCGCGCTGCGTCCAACGAACTTTGGGCCGTCGCTGTGGGAGCGATCCAAAATTCAGAAGCTTGCCGGCCTCGCCGGCGGCTTGCCGGCCGGCGCGGCAAGCATGTTGGGGCTCGCCGCATACATCCGGAGCAACCGGATCGAGATTCTGCATTCCACCGACCGGCCACGCGACGCCATCGCATGCGTGATCCTTGCGGCACTCACGGGGGCCAGGGCCCTCATCCATGTGCACGTCAACTACGGCGACTGGATGGGCCGCGGGGTCAATTGGGCATTCGGCCGGGCAGATGCGATCGTTGGCGTATCGAGTCACACGGCGAGCACCTTCGTGGAAGCAGGTTACCGACCGGACCGCGTGCATGCGGTCCTCAATGCGATCGACCCCTCACGTTGGGATCCGTCGCTGGATCCAGCCCCGGGGCGCGCGTCGCTCGGGGTCCCGGATGGTGCACCACTCATCTTGAGCGTGGCGCGGCTTTTCCGCGCAAAAGGACACTTCGAACTGGTCAGCGCACTCGCGCAGGTCAAGCCCCGGCATCCGAACGTGCGGCTGGCGATTGTGGGCTCCGATTACCCGGCAGACAGCGGCACGACTCGGATGCTCAAGGAGCACGCGAGCGAACTCGGCATTAGCGAGAACGTCATATTCACCGGCCAGCGCTCCGACATCGTGGCGCTAATGGCGGCGTGTGACGTCTTCTCGCTTCCGAGCTTCGAGGAGCCCTTCGGTCTCGTGTTCGCAGAAGCGATGGCGATGAAGCGCCCTGTCGTGGCCCTGACCAACGGAGGCACTCCGGAGGTCGTGGAGCATGGCAAGTGTGGCCTACTCTCGCCACCTGGCGACATCAATGCGCTGGCGATCAATCTGCTCACGCTGCTAGACGACGCAGCGCTGCGCGCTCGATTTGGGGAGCATGGCCGCTCGCGGGTCGAGCAGCACTTCACGCCTCAGCGCATGGCTTCAGACTTTGCCACGCTTTATGCACGGATGCTGGCGTGAAGCGCAGCTTCGAGAACCGTTAGTGCCTGGCGCTGCTACCTACCGAACAACTGAGCGAATGAACAAAAAACTCTTTCCCAACGCGGGCAGCGTGGCAAAGGCCCGCTCTTGCAGCCGTCCGGTAAGGTTCTGAGCGTAGCGATTGGTAAGCAACGTGATTTTGCCGCCATGCGCCGTGTAGGGGTCGGCAAGATCGCTGCCGCCATCTTCCCAGGTGAAGGCGAGCATCGGGCGAATCGCTTTGCTCTTATTCGGCATCCCGCGATGCCAGACCGAAGACAACCGGATGATCACGTCTCCCGCACCCATGCGCATGCGAAGCGCGGGCTTTCCGGAGAGCGCGTACTGCCAATACTTGTACTCGCGCAAGTGAGTACCGGGGACAGCCTCCATCGCGCCATTCTCGATGTCCGTATCGACGGGCGCGACGTTTACGATGATGAACGGCGACGCGACATTGCCATCGGCGTGCGGGTTCTGCGCGCTGCTATTCGGGAGGTTGAGATTGCAACCGATATTGGGCATGCGCGTTGCGGCTGGCGAAAGCTTTCTGACGAAATCGAAAACGCCGTACTGGTCGAGCTCGTCGTACACGAACCGCGACTGCGCGCCAGGGAAGCAGTTGAGATGACCGCTGATCGTGCCGCCGCCCGAAAAAAGTTCGCCAGCCGCACGGGCGCGGGTGTACTCACCCCGCAACTGTTCCGTCAGTGCCGCGAGCCGCGGCTTCGAGACCACGTTCGGCAGCGTCACGCAACCATCGCGTGCAAAGACCAAGCTCAAATTCTGCATTTGATTGCTGAGCTGCGTCATCAACGGCCCCCTTTTAATATTCCAACTTCTCGGATCAAAACAAATACCCGGCGGTTCAGTACATCGATAATTCAGCGATCCCCTTGCGGGCACGGGACAAAGATAACGTTTTGGAGGCTGGCGCGCTAGTCCCTGCCGAGCCCGCATTGCTCCCGTCGGGACCGTCTGCGATCTTGGGTTAACAAGAACGCGGCGGGCGTGTCGCCCGCTGGATTAACAGCTTTCGAGACGTTCATAATTAACTAGGGCTCCGCATAACTCCGGTGTGAAAACCAGATCAACGGGCTATTAAACTCCGGCCGAGCTGCTAAATTGCACTCGACTCGAGGCAGCGTTTTTGTTCATTAAGCCAACTTAAGTGAGTTCCATGGCCTCCATTGATTACAACCAGGTAACGGACGGTGCCGCTCATCAACCAGCGATCGGCCCGGTGCAGCCTGAAGTTTCAGATCTGGTGGGAATCGCCCGCCGAGGTTGGCTCTTCATTGTTGCCGGCATGACATTCGGGCTCGTTTGCGCCTTGGTGGCATCGTCCACCATGCCGCCCGTTTACAAGGCGAGCTCGCGCATCGTGTTCGAGAAAACGCTGCCGCGGTACATGCAAACAAACAAGGTCAGCAACGAGCCGATCATCGACGACTATGACACGTTGGGCCAGACCTATGTGATTTCGTCCGAAAGCATCTTGTTGCAGGTCATCAGGTCTTTGTCGTTGGCGAACGACCCTAACTTCGTGGGCGGCAAAGACAGCCAAACCCTGGGCTCGCGCGTACGCGGATTGTTTGGAAACATTACCGAGGCCTTCGGTTACCCCAAGCCCGTTGAGAGCAAGCTGGACGATCCCGAAAAGATCGCCCTAGGCAACCTCGTCCGGGATTTGTCGGTCAGTCGAGAAGATGTCGCGAGCGTCATATCAGTCGCTTTTTCGTCGAACGACCCTGCGAGGGCGGCAGCGATCGTTAACGCAATCGTCGACTGCTACGTCAACGACACGATTGCCAGCAAGATGAAGTCGACCGCAGTCGCTGGCAAGGTCGTGCAGGAGCGCGCTGAAGAGCTGAAGCAACAAGCCAAAGATGCGGAACGTGCGGTCCTTGAATACAAGATGGCCAACAACCTCGTCGGCACTGGCACGACCACGCTTTCGGGCGAACAGCTCGCTACTTTACAGACACATATGACAAATGCTCGCGTGGCCATGGCTGAAGCAAAGGCTCGCATGGAACGGATCGCAAAGGATCCAGATGCGAGCGCCCTCTTCGCGCCAGATAATGAACTCATCTCGAGGATGCGCTCCGAATTGCTGGATCTCTCGGTCCGCGCAAAGGATATCGAAGGTCGCGTTGGAAAGGACCATCTGGCGGTGGTTAAAGTCCACAAACGAATGGAGGAGGTGCGCGAAGCGATTGCCACTGAGCAAAAGCGTGTCGCGGGAACGTTCGGCAAGAACTACGAGCTTGCGCGCGCCCAATATGACGAGCTTTCTGCTGCAATGTCTCGAACGATGGGCGAGGAGGGCGCCAATGGCGATGCCAAGGCTCGGATGCGTGAACTGGAGAGCGCCGCGGAGACTCTTAGGAGCCTGTACAATCAGACGCTGCAGCAGTTCAGCCAGATGAACCGGGTTGATGCGCAGCCTGCGTTCACGCCGGATTTTCGTGTTCTCATGCGCGCAAGCCCCCCCACGCAGACCGAGTCCTCGAAGAAGCGATGGCTGATCCTGGCCGGCGGGTCGATGATCGGGTTGCTCCTGGGAGCCGCTTTTGTATTGGCCAGGAACTTTCCGTTTGGCGTTTTTCGGACCGCCCAGCAAGTGACCCACGCGACTGGGCTGACCTGTGTTGTCCTCCCGGAACTCCCAGGTGCCGACGAGCAGGCCTCCTTGAGGACCGGCGAGTATGCGTTGAACTGGCCCTATTCGCGATTTTCCCAAACCTTGCGCAGTATTTGGGCCACGATCAATATCGCACAGAGGGAGACCGGTTCGAAGGTCGTTTGCGTTGTCTCCTCAAGCCCTGGAGAGGGCAAGACGACTGTGGCGATCAATCTGGCGGCGCATTTCGGCTTGCATTCGAACACACGCGTTCTGGTCATCGATGCTGACTTCCATCGTCAGTCGCTGACGAACAGAGTGGCTCCTGATGCAACTATAGGGTTCATAGAAGCGCTGGAGGAGCCAAGGGCTCTCGCCAAATTTATCGTCAGGAAGGAGCGCCTGAATATGGACGTTCTCCCCTGCCCCGCCTCAGAACGGTTAGCCAACGCGGCGGAGTTGCTTGGCACAAAGGAGATGGAACAACTCATCGAGGTTGCACGCGAATCCTATGACCTTGTCATCATCGAGGCGCCTCCGATGGCAGCTGTCGTCGACTACAAAATGATCGCGCGGCACTGTAGCGGCTTCGTCTTCGTCATCGAGTGGGGAAAAACAAGTCAACGCCTGGTCCGCGAATGTCTTTCTGACGCCTCGGTGCTGCTGGATCGGGTGCATTGTGTGGTGCTGAACAAGGTGGACCCCACCGCACTGCGGAGCATAGAGCACTATAAGGGCAACGGGTTCCAGAATTATTACACCGATCAGAAAAGAGTGTGAGACCTTTATAATGCCGAAAATCCAGCGCGTTTCCCTCCACGCGCTGGATTGCCGGACGGCATGTTTAGTAGGCGGGGTCCGTACGCAAACATACTCGCACGCGCATCACTCGAACGGAGTAGGCATTCGCGTGTTCCGTCGTAGAGAAAGTCGACCGCAAATTGTCGACGCCCGGTCCGCGTGCTGAGGCTTTCCCTGACACGAGGTCGCATGGCGCCGGACGGAGATTTATTGAATGCTGACGTGGCCG
>CADEDX010000066.1 GCA_902826195.1 uncultured Bradyrhizobium sp.
GGTCGGCGGCGATACCTCCGACAGCACGGCATAGTAGAAGATGAACATGTGCGCGGCGTAGTCGGGCACACCGAGCTTGATCAGCGCCGGCGCCGCGATCACCGCGCAGATGATGTAGGAGGCGGTTACCGGAACAGCGAGGCCGATGATCCAGACGATCAGCGAGGTGTAGATCGCGGTCAACAGCAGGCTGCCGCCGGCATAGCTGATGACGATCGACGAGAATTTCAGCCCGAGGCCGGTCAGCGTCACGATGCCGACGACGATGCCGGCGCAGGCGCAGGTGGTCGCGGCGTTCAGCGCGCCGATCGAGCCGTCGGCCAGCGCCTTGACCAGCTTGGCCGGCATCAGCGCGGTTTCCTTGCGCAGGAAGGAGAGCGCGAAGGTCACGACGATGGCGTAGAACACCGACAGCGATGGCGAGTAGCCGATCACCATGAACACGACGACGGCTAGCAGCGAGATGAAGTGGAAGCCATAGCGCTTCGTCATCTCGCCGAGCGACATTTCCGGCTTGAAGACGACGTCCTTGGCGCCGAATTTCTTGGCGTCCAGTTCGACCATGAACAGCAGTGACATGTAGTAGAGGCACGTCGGGATGGTCGCCATCCAGATCACGTCGAGATAGCTGATCTTGAGGAACTCGGCGATCAGGAACGCGGCGGCGCCCAGCACCGGCGGCGACAGGATCGCGCCCAGTCCGCCGGCCGCGAGCAGGCCGCCCGCGGCGTTCTTCTCGAAGCCTGCCTTTGCCATCATCGGATAGGCCACGGTTCCGATCATCACGGTGGTGGCGACACCCGATCCGGAGGGGCCGCCGAGCAGGAACGACGACAGCACGACCGTGCGGCCGGCGCTGTTCGGCTTGCCGCCCATCAAGGCCAGCGAGAAATCGATGAAGAATTTTCCGGCGCCGGATTGCTGCAGGAATGCGCCATAGATGGTGAACAGGATGATCAGCGTCGCCGAGACGTCGACTGCGACGCCAAAAATGCCTTCCAGCGTGATGAAGAGATGACCGACCAGCCGGTCCACGTCATAGCCGCGATGGGTCCACGGCGCCGGCAGATGCGGGCCGAGCATCGCATAGGCGATGAACAGCAGCGAGACGACAGGCATGATCGCGCCGGTCGTGCGCCGCGTCGCTTCCAGCAGCAGGATGATGAAGACGATGCCGACAACGACGTCCCAGCGGTCCGGCATGGTGGCGCGATCGGTGAAATCGTCGCCGCCCCAGAGCGCATAGACGATGGTCGCGACCGCGACGATTCCGGGAACGATATCCCACCAGCGCACGCGATTGCGAAAGCGCGTTGCCAGCGGAAACAGCAGGAAACTCAGCACCAGCGTGAAAGCGACGTGGGTGTAGCGCAATTCCTGGGTCGGGACGATCGCATAGGCTGCGTAGAGGTGAAACAGGCTCATCACCACGGCAATCGCGGTCGAAATTTTCCCTGCCCATCCCAGCAAGCGGTTGGCCGCGCCTTCTTCCGCCTCGACGAAGGATTCCGCCTTTTGCAGCGCCTCGTCGGATACCGCAACGATCTCGTCGTTGGGCGGCAATGTCTTGTCTGCGGCCATGCTTTCCCCGGGGACCCGTTAACTCCAAGACCCGGTGTTGCCCGGGCCATTCGCGGGCGCATTCAGTCTATTTTGGGTAGGCGTGGCAAGGGCCTTTTAGGCGTATGTCCGCCAGCTTGCTTTAGCTTATCGAACAGGTTGACCGGGAGCCTCCATCCGTCCAGTTTTCCCGGCCAAACGAAGAGACTTGCAACAATCCGTAGCCCGGATAAGCGAAGCGATATCCGGGAATACTGCCCGCAAGTTCCCCCGGGGTCGCTTCGCTCTCCCGGGCTACAAGGGAACTAACACGGGAGAAGAAGTCGATGGAACGGCTTAAGGGCAAGACGGCGATGGTGGTGGGGGCGGGCTCGATCGGTCCCGGCTGGGGCAATGGCAAGGCGACCGCCGTCACCTTTGCGCGCGAGGGCGCGCAGGTGTTTTGCGTCGACCGCAATGCCGCGGCAGCCAGGGAGACGGTCGAGATCATCACTGGCGAGGGCGGCAAGGCCAGCGCTTTTACCGCCGACGTCTCGCGCGAAGCCGAGGTGGAAGCGATGGTCGCGGCCTGCCTGAAGGCCTATGGCCGCATCGACGTGCTCGACAACAATGTCGGCATCGCCGAAATGGGAAACGTCGTCGAGGTGAACGAGGCGAGCTGGGATCACGTTTTCGCGGTTAACCTCAAGAGCGCCTATTTTGCCATGAAGCATGTCATTCCGGTGATGCAGAAGCAGGGCGGCGGTTCGATCATCAACATTTCGTCGATCGCCTCGATCCGCCATCTCGGCATTTCCTATGTCACCTATGGCGCATCGAAGGCGGCGATGAACCAGATGACGCGCACCACCGCTGTGCAGTTCGCGCGCGACCATGTCCGCGTCAATTGCATCCTGCCGGGCCTGATGAAGACGCCGATGGTCGAGCACTCGGCGGGGCTGGCGGCCAGCTATTCGGCCGGCGACGTCGAGGCGATGTGGCGGGCGCGCGACACGCAGGTGCCGATGGGCCACATGGGCGACGCCTGGGACGTCGCCAATGCCGCGCTGTTCCTGGCCTCCGATGAATCCAAATACGTCACCGGTATCGAGTTGATTGTGGACGGCGGCATCACGAGCAAGTCGGGCGCGTAGCGCCCCACTATGCCTGTGCGATCAATTCGGCGCGGTGCCTGCGCTGGATCGATGTCGCGATCAATCCAGCACCGGATCCGGCCGATCTATTGCGCCATCGCCAATATGCCGCCCGCGAACGAATGCCACATCGGCGTCATGCTGATCGGCCAGTTCAGGAGTTTGACCGCGAGTAGCGCAATGCCGCCGTATACATAGACTGGATGGGGCTTACCGCGCGTGCGCCAGTCGAACACCATCGCGATTACCAGCAACAGATAGGCGACAAGGGCCGGCGGAATGGTCACCGGCACCGGTGGCGGACCGAGCGGTCCGGGAGGCGCAAGGAAGGTCAGAAACCAGCGCGCGACCGCGGCGTCGACCAGCGAGATGCCGGCTAGCAGCATCAGCCGCTTGTGCGTCTCGGGCTTGCGGATGGCGGCAATCGCCAGCGCGAACACCACGGCGAAGAAGGCAATTCCGCTGAGCGGAACGATCGCGAAGGCGATGCCCTCATTGGTCATTCCGATCTCGGCCGAGCGCTTCATCGCGTGGACGGCCACCAGGAAGCCGAAGATGGTCATCGTGGTCGCCAGCGATACGCCGATCATGCCGATGGCACGATGCCTGGCGACTTTGCCAGATGCAGCCAGCCAGCTCTGGGACACGAAATAGAGCGACCAGGCGAAGAACAGCAGTCCGTGAAAATGAACCACGGGCGAAGCTGAAAATGAGCGCTTCGCCAGCGGCAGCCAGTAAGTCGGCGCAAAGCCGAGAAAGGCGACGGCCATGCAGGCCAGCGCCATGTATAAATAAAAATAGCCCGTTTGGGATTGCGCTATGCTGCGCGGCGGATTGAAGTCGGTCAATGTAGTCATGGTTGTTGAGTCCACGAGACCCGCAAAAGGTTCATGGGCGATCGACCTATCCGTTCACGTGCGGGTGAAGCCGTTTTCGCGCGCGTCATGTTTCGGCCCAAACGCGCGTCATGTTTCGGCCCAAATTTGTCCCCTTACGGAAGCGGATAGGCGACCGCGCCCGTTGTCGAAAAAGTCGACGGCTTGCTAGGATCGCGGATCTCCAATCCAATCGTCGCGGATACAAGGCTCCTCCGGATCGACTGATGCGATTTCATTCCGACATCCGCATGCTGGTTGCGGCATCCTTGCTGTGCGTCGCGCTTGCGCAGGGCGCGTCCGCAACCGGCGTCGAACCGTCAAAGGACTTGCGCGTCGATCCCGCGCTTTGCCTCGCCGCCGCGCTGGCGCGTGACGATGACAAGACGTTCGCGGCCTGTAGTGCACTGATCGACAACGCCAAGACGGAAAAGTCCGATCGCATCAAGGCGCTGATCGCGCGCGGCGCGGCCCACGAGCGCAAGGACATGATCGAGCGCGCCATTGCCGACTATGACGGGGCGCTGCGGCTCGATCCATCGCTTGCCGATGTCCACAACACGCGCGGCGAACTCTGGCGCAAGAAGGGCGATCTGCCGAAGGCGGTGGCCGATTTTGCTGCGGCGATGAAGCTCAATCCGGATCACGCCTTCGCCAAGGCCAATCACCGTGCGTTGGCGCAGGAAGTCGAGCGGCTGGGCGCGCTGAAGGCGGTCGCCGGCAAGCCGAGCTTCAATTGCGCCACCGCCCGCCGCAAGGTGGAAAAGGCGATCTGCGCCAATCCCGAACTTGCCGATCTCGATCGCCAGGTTCAGGGATCGTACGTCAGGGCAGCCGCGGAGAAGATGACGCCGCAGCGGGCGCGAAAGCTCGAGCGCGACCAGGAGGAATACATCTCCCGGCGTAACGCGGAATATGGCCGGCCAGGCTACGATCTGAAAAAGGCGATGCTCGACCGCCTGCAGCGCATCAACGGTATCGACGGATACTAGATCGACGGACCGGCTGGCCTGTTCCGGCTTGATCTGGCGCAACTTCCCGTGACAATGCTTGAAATAAATACTTGCCCAGGCAGACGAAGTCGGCGGGCGATCGGGGAGTGCGCCATGAATAGTCAGAACAACAGCAGGTATCACGAGGTCCACGCCCGCTCGCTGGCTGACCCGGAAGGGTTTTGGGCCGAGGCGGCGCGTGAGATCGACTGGATCGAGCCGGCCAAAAAGGTATTCGAACCGTCGATGGGCGCTTATGGCCGCTGGTTCGCCGGCGCCGTCGTCAACACTTGCTACAACGCGCTCGACCGCCATGTCGCGAACGGACGCGCCGATCAACTGGCGCTGATCCACGATTCGCCGCTGACCAACTCGAGCTCGAAATTCACCTATGCCGAGATGCTCAAGGAGGTGCAGACGCTCGCCGCCGTGATGGCCGATTTCGGCGTCGCCAAGGGTGATCGTGTCATCCTCTATATGCCGCTGGTGCCGGAAGCGGTGTTCGCGATGCTGGCCTGCGCGCGGATCGGCGCGGTGCATTCGGTGGTGTTCGGCGGCTTTGCCGCGAAGGAACTCGCGACCAGGATCGAGGATGCCAAGCCAAAACTCATCCTCTCGGCCAGCTGCGGCATCGAGCCCGGCCGCATCGTGCAGTACAAGCCGCTGCTCGACGAGGCGATCAGGCTGTCGAGCGTCAAGCCTGAAAACTGCATCATCCTGCAGCGGCCGCAGCAGACCTGCGAGCTCACCGCCGGGCGCGATCACGACTGGGCCACGCTGCGGGACGCCGCGCTCAAGGCCGGCAAGGCCGCGCCGTGCACGCCGGTGCTGGCGACCGATCCGCTCTACATCCTCTATACGTCGGGCACCACGGGCATCCCGAAGGGCGTGGTGCGCGACAATGGCGGGCATCTGGTCGCGCTAAAATGGTCGATGTTCAATCTCTACGGCATCAAGCCCGGCGAGGTCTGGTGGTGCGGCTCCGACATCGGCTGGGTGGTCGGCCACAGCTACATCGTCTATGGCCCGCTGATCCATGGCGCGACGTCCATCATGTACGAAGGCAAGCCGGTCGGGACGCCGGACGCCGGCGCGTTCTGGCGCGTGATCGCCGAACACAAGGCGGTGGCGCTGTTCACCGCGCCGACCGCGTTCCGCGCCATTCGCAAGGAAGATCCGGACGGTTCGTTCATCCGCAAATACGATCTGTCGAAGTTCCGCACGCTGTTCCTGGCCGGCGAGCGCGCCGATCCGCCGACGGTGGAGTGGGCGGAAGCGCAGTTGAAGGTGCCTGTCATCGATCATTGGTGGCAGACCGAAACCGGCTGGTGCATCGCCGGCAATCCGGTGGGCCTGGGCACGCTGCCGGTCAAACACGGCTCGCCGACGGTGCCGATGCCGGGCTATCAGGTCGACGTCGTCGACGAGGCATCCAAGCCGGTGCCCGCAGGCAGCATGGGCTCGATCGTGATCAAGCTTCCGATGCCGCCGGCCTGTCTGCCGACGCTGTGGCAGCAGGAGGAGCGCTTCAAGGAAGCCTATCTCAACGAATTCCCCGGCTACTACAAGACTTCCGACGCCGGCTACAAGGATGAAGACGGCTACATCTGGGTGATGGGACGCACCGACGACATCATCAACGTCGCCGGCCACCGGCTCTCCACCGGCGGCATGGAGGAAATCCTGGCCTCGCATCCCGACGTCGCCGAATGCGCGGTGCTCGGCATCAAGGACGCGATCAAGGGCGAAGTGCCCTGCGGCTTCCTGGTGTTGAAGGCCGGCGTGTCGCGCGCACCGATCGAGATCGAAAAGGAGATCGTGAAGCTGGTGCGCGACAAGCTCGGACCGGTCGCAGCCTTCAAGCTCGCGATCACCGTCGGCCGTCTGCCGAAGACGCGTTCGGGAAAAATCCTGCGCGGCACCATCAAGAAGATCGCCGACGGCGAAAGCTGGAGCATGCCGGCCACCATCGAGGACCCCAAAGTGCTCGACGAGATTGGCGATGCACTGAAGGGCAGGGTGTAGGCGACCGGGCGAGCCGATCGCTCGCCCCGGCCGATCACAGCGCACCCGCAGCTAGCCCAGCAATTCTTCGGTCACTTCGTCCGAGAACTGCTTCCGCGCGCCGGCAATCAGCACTCGTTCGGGATCGTCAGGAATGGCGGTCGCGCGCGGCATGCCGTGATCGAGCAGGGCGCGCGCGCAGCCAACCCAGTCGCCGCCGTCGACCGGTTCGTTGCAGGATGCCCAGCCGAGCGTGCCGCTGGCGTTGTCGCCATGGCCATGCGTCTCTGTCCATTTCGCGCCGCGTTCGAGCAGAAAGCGCGTCAGGCCGGCGTCGCCGCGGAACACAGCGAGATTGAGCGCGGACGCATCCCAGTCGCCGCCCCGCACGGCGATCGGCCAGCCGAGCCGGACCATCAGCTTGACGACGTCATTGGCGCCAGCCGCCGCCATATCCGGCAGCAGGCGCAATTGTGCCGCTGGCAGCGCGACCGGGAGGTCGGGCCGCCGCGCTGCCACCTCGCGCGCGCCGGCTTCGTCGCCGCGCGCGCAAGCGGCGACAAAGCGTTCGTCGTCGGATATCTCCGGCGCATCGGTCTGCGCCTCGAGCAACGCGGCAGCTTCGGTCAACCCGAACTGCAGCGCCAGCCGGTACGGGCTGACGCCCTCTCGCGTGGCGCGCGACGGGTCGGCGTCCGCATCCAGCAGGACCTTGGCGTGACGCGGCCGGCGGCGGTAGATCGCCCACGCGAGCGGCGAACCCCAATCGGTCAGCGGCGGATTTCGCGCCTGTTCGTTCGGGTCGCCGCCGTGCGCCAGCAGCAATTTCAGCGCGGTGTCGTCCTCGAGGTCGATGGCGCGATAGATCGCATTGCTTTCTGCGATGCGGGCGCCGCGCTCCAGCAACAGGCGGGTACAGGCCGGATCCTCCAGCGAGTGATAGAGCGATTCGCCGTCATTGGGATCCGCCCCGGCGTCGAGCAATAGCCGCGTCAATGCAGGGTCGTGATTGGCGCCGGCGGCGCCATAGAGCGTCGAGAGCGGACAGCGCGTGTCGGGCTTTTCGAGCGACGCGGGTGGCCAGCGGCTGTGGATTCGCTGATTGACGTCGGCTCCGGCTGCGATCAACAGCCGCGCGCATTCGTGCAGGCGCGCGCGAAATTCCTCAATCGCCAGCAGGCCGGAATGCGCGACGGCGAAAAGCGGCGGCATCTGCAACGGGCCGCCGGGCCGGTTGACCCATGACGGATCGGCCTGTGTGGCCCGCCGCAAGGCGGCTTCGTCGCCGATGGCGCAGGCCAGATATGGATCGTCCGATAAAAGTCCGGGATCTTCCGCGAGCATCCGCAGGCCGACGCGCAGGTTGGTGCGGCCGGCCGTGCTGCTGACGTCGCCGCGATAGATCAGTTGCAGCCAATGCATTACGCGAACGGTGCGCGCCTGATGCGCCACCGTTTGCACCTCGACGTAACGCTTCAAGTCGGGCCAGGATGCAAAGCCGTGTTCGCGGGCGATGCAAAATTGAGCATCGTGCAGGCGCAATCCCCGGGACAAACGTGCGTCATCGCTGCCGCCTGCCGTTGCCGCCAACGCGCTGCGAAGCCGAGCCATCGCCGCCGCATCGCTGTTGCGATATAGGCGAAGCAATTGCTTGGCTTGCTTCTTTAGATGATCGAGATTCAATCGATCGGGGAGCGGGGTCATCAAAACACCTCCGTGCATGACGTCGCCGAAGGCCCGCAATACCGGCTGCACAAAGGGGGTGGATGTTGCTCGAAAGCTGCAAGTGGGTTCAACCCTTCCCGCGGGCCCGGGAGCGGCTTGCACCGCATGCGCCACCATATGGTGGAGACAAGCGATGGTCAAATTGGACCGCAACCCCGATCCCGGGACAGAAAAATCCCGGCCGCGCGAAGGGCGGCCGGGATCATGATCGCAAGAATCTTCGATCAGTTGGCGCAGACGTTCACGGTGCGCAAGCGCATGCCGCGGCGGGTTTCGACCCAGCGCTGCTGCAAGCAGCCATTGTATCCGGTGCCGACATAGAGTCCGCCGATGCCGACGCCGACAGCGGGACCCCAGCCATAGCCGTAACCGTGGCCCCAGTGATGGCCGTGGTAGAAGCCGCCGGCGGAAGCGGGCGCCGCAGCAGCAATGGTGAGCGAGGCGGCGGCGATCAGTCCGAGGGTCATCTTGCGAAACATTTTAAGTATTCTCCAATTCGATTGGCGCGAGGCCGTTGTTGCGTCCCTGCCCATCAGTCGGATCGAAATCGCCGTGCGTTCATGCGAGGCGGCGAGAATCGTGTTTCAGGAATGTTTCGTGGCGCGAGATTGGCGGATGTTCTTTCGATCCCGGTAACCATGTTGTGCCGTCCGGTAGCGCGCGGCCATGGCTTCCGTGAGTTCGGCCATCTTGTCACGCAGCTCGGCCGGCGCCAGAACTTCCGCCTCCGCGCCGAGACGCAGCAGTTCGGCCGCCGCATGCCACACCGTCTTCCCGATCGGCACATGCGCGATGCGCCAGCCGTCTTCATCCGCGGTCTCCTCGATGCGGGTGCGCGTCCTTACGTAAGGCTGGCTCAGGGCATTGAGCAGTTTGATGCCGAACGGCGACAGCCGCACGATGGCGAGGTTCGGATGCATCTCGGCTTCGAGCCGCGTGGTTGCCGCCTGCCAATAGGCAGCGAGATCGAAACCGGTGGGGCGGGCGAAGCGCTCGTCGAGAACGTTGCAATCGAGCACCCGTGCCACGCGATAGGTCCTCACGCTGCCGTCAACCTGGCCGGCAAGATACCAACTGCCGCCCTTCAGCACGAGACCGAGCGGCGCGATGCGCCGTCGCTTCTCGGCTCGCCAGCTCTGGTAGCGGATCTCGATCGGGTTTTCGCGCAAGAGCGCGCCGGCAATGGCGCGCAGATGTAGCGGCTGCTCGGCTTCACCGAACCAGCTTGGCGCATCGAGATGAAAGCGTTGCTGCATCCGGCCGGCGTTCGGGCGCAGGCTGGCCGGCAGCGCCGCCATCAGTTTCGTCTTTGCGGCCAGCATCGCGGGCTCGAGGCCGAGCGCGGCGGCGGGACCCGGCAGGCCCGTCATGAACAGCGCCTCGGCCTCCGGCTGCGACAGTCCGTTCAGTCGCACGCGATAGCCGTCGAGCAGGCGATAGCCGCCTTCGGCGCCGCGATCGGCATAGACGGGAACGCCGGCGGCGGCGAGCGCATCGATGTCGCGATAGATCGTGCGCACCGAAACTTCGCAAGCTTCGGCAAGTTCAGGCGCGGTGACCTGTCCCCGTGCCTGCAGGGTGGTGAGGATCGAAAGCAGACGGCTCGCGCGCATGGTTTCTTAAACCATACCTGACACAAGATGTCAGGTATGATCGGTCATACAGGGGTAGGGGCTTACTCCGGAGACTTTTGATGACCAGCAAGGACCGCATCACGCTTTATTATTCGCCGCAGACCCGAGCGACGGGCGCGCGGGTGCTGCTGGAGGAACTCGGCGCGCCCTACGATCTCCATGTCCTGAACATGAAGGCGGGCGAGCAGCGCCAGCCGGCCTATCTCGCCGTCAACCCGCTGGGCAAGGTGCCGGTGGTTCGCCATGGCGAGGCGCTGGTGAGCGAGCAGGTGGCGATCTTCATCTATCTTGCCGACCTGTTCCCGGAAGCCGGGCTGACGCCGGCGCTCGACGATCCCAGGCGCGGACCTTATCTGCGCTGGATCGCCTATTACGGTTCGTCCTTCGAGCCGGCCTTGATCGATCATTTCATGAAGCGCGAACCGGCGCCGCCGACGCAATCGCCATATTCCGATTACGATTCCATGCTCGGCGCATTGGAGACGCAGCTTGCGAAGGGGCCCTATGTGCTCGGCGAGCGCATGACCGCTGCCGACATTCTCTGGGGCGTGGCGTTCAGCTGGACGATGATGTTTGGCCTCGTGCCGCGAAAGGATGTATTTGCAGCCTATGCCGCGCGCATCACGTCGCGGTCGGCCTTCCAGCGGATCACCGCGGCCGATGCGGAGATGGCGGCACAGCACGCCGCGGCTTGCGGCGAGTGAGTGGCTATGGATTTTCGATGACAAAGACCATGCACACGACCAACTATTTCGACACGTTCATCCAGGTGGCGGAGGATTGCCCGGTGCAGACCGGCGAGGAGCCGCCGCCGCGTGCCGGCAATCCAACCGTCTCCGGTTTGCAATACAAGATGATCGCGCAAGCGCCCTACAAGTACACCTCGGACGACGTGGTATTCGCCACCTCCGCCCAGGGCCGGCAACTCGACGCCAAGGCGACCAAGAAGGAGCGCAGCCTCGTGCGCGACGAATTCTTCTCCAAAGGGCAGGCGTGTCTGAGGGCATCGGGTCTAGGCAAGCGCTTCGGCTGGGGCGTGCATGCCGATGCCGAGGGGCGCATCGCGATCTACGCGGTCGACAGCAAGCGCTACCTGGCGATCGCCAAGGATGCCGGCATCAAACAGGTTCGCGCGATGCGGACGAGGCGGGCCTGACGTTTTCTCAGAATTTGGGCGGGCGTTTCTCGGCGAACGCCTTGATGCCTTCCTTGATCTCGTCGCTGCGCATGCTCGCGCGGTGGCGCAGGTCGGCGGCCTCTTCGTCGAATTTGCCGTGGGCGAATTCGTTGATGGCGCGCTTCATGCCGCGCATCGCCTGCGGCGCGTTGCCGGCGAGGATGTCAGCAAACCTGTCGACCTCCTCGTCGAGCGCCTCCGCCGGCACCATGGCGGTGAGGTAGCCGATCCGCAGCATTTCGGGCGCCGAGATTTTTTGCGCGGTGAGAAACAGCATTTTGGCGTTGTTGACGCCGAGCCGCGACACATAGCGGGCGATGCCGCTCTTGTAATAATGCAGGCCGAGCCGCGCCGCCGGCATGAACATCTCGGCGGTATCGACGCCGATGCGGAAATCGCAGGCCAGCGCCAGGTCGGTGGAGCCGCCATAGACGCCGCCGTTGAGCCGGCAGATCGTCGGAACGCCAATGTTCTCCAGGTGGTCGACCACCGCTTCGAACGCCGATCCGGCGCTTGGCTGGGCGGTCGCGCTGGTGGCGCGGTCCGCCACCGAATTGAGGTCGTAGCCGGCGCTGAAGGCGCGGCCGGTGCCGGTCAGCACCAGCACGCGGATCGCGGGATCGGCCTCGATCCGGTGGAACAGTTTAACGAGATCATCGAGATCCTCGCTCTGCAGCCGGTTCAGATGCTTTGGGCGGTTGAGGCGGATGGTGGCGCGCGGGCCTGCGATCTCGAGTAGGGGCGCGCTGGCCGCTTCGGCTGTATCAGGCATGCAGTTCTCCATTTTTCTTGCTTGTTTGATCTACTTGTTTTCTTGCGCCCGCCGCCGGGCTTCGGCGTCGATGGTTTCGGCCAGCTCGGGATGCCGCGCCATCAGCAGGCGAAAATCCACCAGGTCGAGCACCAGAAGCCGCGTCACCTTGGTGGTCGTGACGTTGGCGCCGCGCACATGGTTGCCGAGCAGGGCCATCTCGCCGAAGAACGCGCCCTCGCCGAGTGGCACCTTCTTGCCGGGCAGTTCAACCTCGGCTTCGCCGGCGGCGATGAAATACATGCACTCGCCACGCTGGCCTTTGCGGATGATCATGGTGCGCGCCGGCAGGTCCATGGTTCGCAGCATATTGGTGACGTCGGCGATCGCGGCAGGCCCGAGGCTTGCGAAGAACGGCACCTTGCTCACGGTCTCCCACGTCTTCAGAAAATTGTCGCGGCGGGTCTCGGCGGCGAAGCCGGTGGCCAGAATACCGGTCCACAGCCCGAACACGCCGAGGCCGGAGATCATGACCAGCGCCGCCACCATGCGCCCGAGCGGCGTGATCGGCACCACGTCGCCATAACCGGTCGTGGTCAATGTCACCACCGCCCACCACAGCGCCGCCGGCACGCTGCCGAATGTCCCCGGCTGCACGTCGCGCTCCAGAAAATGCTCGGCGACCGATGCCAGAAACACAACCATCAGGAAGATCACGAGCACGCTGAGCAGCGGCCCCGATTCCAGCACCAGCACGCGGCGCAACTGCCGCAGCCCCGGGATGCCGGGAACGACCTTGAGCACCCAGAGGATGCCGAGCAGCCATGCCGTCCTGGGTTCGATGCCCGCAACGAGCGCGGCCGGCACGGCAAGCGCGCCGATGGCGTCGACAATCCCGCTGGCGGAAAATACGTAAAGCGGCAGCCGTCCTTGTACAGCCATATGGCGGAGCCGCACCAGCCACTCGAACACGAAATAGGCGAGGCATGCCCACAGCACCGCATCGACCCAGATCTGCGCGGCCTCGTAGGCCGGGGCCACGGTGAGCACCGCCATCGCGGCGACGCCGGCCGCGACCGCAGCGTAGGCCACCTTGGTCATGTTGCGGCCGGCCGTCAGGGCGACGAACTGAGCCAGTGCCGAGAGAACGAGCCGCTTGGACATCGGATGAGGAGGGGCCTGAAGGGGTGATGAACCGGGATCACGGCCAGGCTGTAGCGTGACCAATGCTCGCAAGGTGCCTGCCTGCGGGGAGGCCGTCAACGACGAGCTTCACACCGCGCGGTCCGGCCCCTTAGAGGCGGCCGGTCGGCCCCGTTATTGAGCCGGATACCGGGGTCGAATTTTGCCGGAATGGTGAGAAACAAGACAAATCGTCGTCCTTTCCTCGTATATCAAAATGGCCCCGCGGACATTACGATAGCGGGCGCGGCGGCAGAATCACGAAAGCGCACACGTTCAGATATTGGTTGGTTTCCAATGGATACGTCTCATCTGGCACAACACGCAGGAACCGCGGGCGCGCTCTTTGCGTCGATCTTCGTGGTTGCCACCACAACGATGAAGACCATGATCCCGTTGCGGGTGTTCGGCATCCTCGCCAATGTGGTCCTGATCGTGACCGCGATCCCGACGCATAATTTCCTGGTCATGGGGGTGCAGGCGGTCATGCTGCTGGTGAACTCCTACCGCTTGCACCAGATGCTGCAGCTGGTGCGCGACGTGAAGAAATCCGTCAACAGCGATCTCTCGATGGAATGGCTGAAGCCGTTCATGACCGAGCGCCAATGCGCCGCCGGCGAGATTCTGTTCTACAAGGACGAAAAGGCCGAAGACATGCTCTATATCGTCAGCGGCAGGTTCAAGCTCGTCGAGTCCGGCATCGTGCTGCCGGTCGGCGCCATCGTCGGCGAACTCGGCATGCTGTCGCCGTCGAACATGCGAACCCAGACGCTGGAATGCGTGGAGGCCGGCCTCGTGCTCAGCGTCAGCTACACCAAGGTCGAGGAACTTTACGTGCAGAACCCGGCGTTCGGCTTTTATTTCCTCCGCCTCGCCAGCGCGCGGCTGTTCCAGAATCTGGAGACGCTGCAGCAGCAGTTGAACCAGCAGACGGCGTCAGCTGCTGCGCCGAAGCCCGCCTAGAGGCCGGAGCCCGAGGGAGTGGCAGACCGCGGAATCCTGTCGTCGTTGCGCTATTTGTTCGCCGATCTTATCGGCGACGATGACGATACGCCGCCGTTCCTGCCCGAAGGCCTGCCGGAGCCTGTCATGGCGGTGGCGAGCGAAGCGATCCATCTGCTGATCGACTATCAGGGGCCGGGCTATGCGCACCTCTATGTCAGCCGGCTACGGCGGTTCATCAACAAACAGGGCGTCGACGACGCGATGCTTTGCGACATTGCGCAGTTGATGGCGGCGCGGATGAGCTACGAGGACCCGATCCGGATCGCGCAGCTCAAGCTGTTCGAACTCGACGGCCGGCCCGGTGCACCGGCCGGATCCGTCGACGTCAAGAAATTCCGGATCGAGGAATTGGTCGGCGCGCTTCCCGCTGCCATCGCCGAATATCTTCTCGATGCGCTGGAGTGGGCAGGCTGGTTGAACAAGCGGGTCTCCATCCGGTTCAGCACGGCCAGCCGGTTCGGCATTCGCCGCCTCAAGATCGAGGCCGGGCTGCGTCGCTGGCGGCTGTTTTCAGTGCGCTATGCCCGGGAGCGGATTTGGGTCGAACGGTGGCTGCACATGATCGACCGCAGCCTCACCAAGCAGCCGCAGGCCGCGCCCGCGATCATCCGGACCGCGTCCATGATCGAGGGCTATGGCGACGTCTATCGTCAGGGCATGGCGGACTGGAACGCGATCATCGACAGCCTGGTCAAGCCGACCTTCGATGGCGCGCTGGCGCTGCCCGATCTCGGCAATGCCGTGATCGAAGCGCGCGCCGCCGCGATGCCGGACCCGCGGCAGTCCGTGCTCAAGCGCAAGATCGCCGAAATCCGCGCGCGAGCTACTGCCGACTCCTACCGGCAATTCCGTCCATCTCCGGAATAGGTTTTCCGCTCCATTTCGAATATGCGAGCCGTGCAGTTCACTGGCGCCATCAGACGAGCCTCGAAGGATGTGCCGCCTGGCCTTCGAACACCGCCCTCCGTAGCCGCCCTGCAGCTCATTCCGACGGGCGGTCGGTCACATGGTCAAATACTTTGCCAGGGCGGCTTCGGTTGAAAGCGGGTCTTCAGTCTTTCGACAAAATGCGAAACACGGGCTGAGACCCCGCGACGGGTCGGCACCAACGCCAGAATATCGGCGCGCTCGAATTCGTACTCGCCAAACAGCCGACGCAGTGCGCCGCGCTTCACCGACGGCGCCACGTCCCATTCGGACCTCAGAGCAAGGCCCAGCCCCGCGATGGCCCACTCGCGAACGACCTCGCCATTGTTGCTCGTGAGGGCTGGACTTATTCTGAGCGTCTCCGATCGCCGCGACGACGTGCCGCTTTTGAAGCGCCACAGCGTTACGTCCTCCTCGTTCTCGCGCACCGAAAGACAGGCATGCTGTGCCAGCTCCCGAGGGTGCGACGGCGTTCCCCGTCGCCGAAGGTAGCTGGGACTGGCGCAAACCCAGCGTGCGTTGCGGGCGAGAAGGTGGGCAACCCACGAGGAGTCCCGGACTGTTCCAATGTGGATGACGACGTCAGCCTCGACATTTCTGTTCCAGGGCGCTTCGGAAAGATCCAGCGTTGCGCGCACTTGCGGGTAGTCGCGAATGAATGATGCGATGACGGGCGCGACATGGATTCGGCCAAATCCAAAGGGGGCGACCACCCGCAGGGGACCGGCAAATCCGCCACCGGTGACGCTTTCCGCCAGCCCATCGACACGGGCCAAAAGCGACTGGGCTTCGTGGACAAGTTGTTCGCCTTCCGGCGTGAAGCGCAGCCCTCGAGAGTTGCGAATGACAAGATTAACCCTGAGACCAGCCTCCAGCTTCTTCAATCGCATGGAAAGAGCCGGTGGCGTGACATCGAGCGCCCTTGCCGCCGCGCTCAGCGAGCCGGTTCGGTTCAGGGCGACGACAAACCGCAAATCCTCAAGCGCGATCATTCAAATTTCCTGAAGGGAAGAGATATTCCTACTTAAACACAAATGATGTTTGGGATGATAGAAGTTTGACATGACCATGCCCCGCGCCGTGCTTTTCGATCTTCTCACCGCGCTCCTTGATTCCTGGAGCGCCTGGAATGCCTCCGCCGGATCCGAAGCGTCGGGCCGAAGCTGGAGGGCTGAGTATCTCCGGCTCACTTACGGTTGCGGGAGTTATGTCCCGTATGAGGATCTGGTCCGCCAGGCTGCGCACGCGACCGGTCTCGCTCCGTCGGTGGCGGACATCCTCGAAGCAAATTGGCAGTCCCTCCCGATCTGGAGCGGCGCGCAAACTGCGCTTGACCGGCTGGCCGGCCGAACGCGCCTGGCAGTCGTTACCAATTGCTCGACGCGTCTCGGACGAATGGCTGCCGCCCGGCTCCGCACGCAATGGGATGTCGTGATCACCGCGGAGGAGGCCGGCATCTACAAGCCCGACGCCCGCCCCTATCGTATGGCCTTGGAGAGGCTGGGCGTGTCGGCTGCGGACGCAGCGTTTGTCGCAGGCTCCGGCTATGACCTCATCGGCACCTCAGCCGTCGGACTGCGCACCTACTGGCACAATCGCGTGGGCCTGGCGCGTCCCGATGGCGCCCCGGTGGCCGAGAGAGAATCCGCCGATCTCGATGACCTCATTCCGTGGCTGGAGGATTTTTCATGATATCTCGCGCGTTGGCGGCCTTGCTGGCGGTTGGACTGAACATCTCAGTGGCAACGGCTCAGGGATTTCCCGAGAAGCAATTGACGCTGATCGTTCCGTTTCCTGCCGGTGGCCCGAGCGATGCGCTTGGCCGGGCAGTGGCCCAGGCGATGGCCGTCCATTTGAAGCAATCGGTCATCGTGGAAAATATCGGCGGCGCCAGCGGCACCATCGGCCTGACCAAGCTGCTGAAGGCGCCGGCGGATGGATACTCGCTCGGCTTTGGCACCATCGGCACGCATGTCGCAAATGTCGCGTTTTTCAAGCGGCTGCCCTACGACCCCGTCGCCGACTTCGAGCCCGTGGGTCTCGCTGGGATGGCCTCCACGCTTCTGGTCGCGAAGTTGGATTTGCCAGCGTCCAATCTGCAGGATTTCGTCACCTATGCCCGCGCCAACCGCGAGAAACTGACCTATGGCAGCGCCGGCGTCGGGTCGATCTCGCATTATGCCTGCGTTCTGCTGCTTTCGAACCTGAAGCTGAACGTCACCCATGTTCCTTATCGCGGCGTTGCACCGGCGATGAACGATCTCATGGGTGGCCACGTGGACTTCATGTGCGACCAGACCACCACCGCCTTACCTCAAGTGCTCGGTGGAAAAATCAAGGCCATCGCGGCGCTGAGTGTTCAGCCCCTGCCGCAGGCGCCGGAAGTGTCCACTGTGGCCGCCGCCGGCTATACGGGCGTAAACCTGCGCTCCTGGAATGCGATCTTCGTGCGGAAGGGGACGCCCGCGCCAGTGCTTAAAAAATTGAATGACGCGTTGCGCGCAGCGCTCGCCGACCCGAATCTCATGCGGCAAATGGCAGCGGTCGGTGTTGAGCTGCCGCAGGGAGCGGATCTCGAGCCCGGCGCCGTCAGCGCGCTGATCGCTCAGGGGCTGGAGCACGACGTACCGGTGTTGCGCGCCAAGGGCGAGTATCTGGATTAGGCATGACGTCCCTCTCGGATATCGAAACACCCGCTGCCGTTCTCGACGTCGCGCGCATGCAGCGTAATATCGTCCGGATGCAGGGCCGGATGAACGCCCTGGGCGTCAGTTTTCGTCCCCACGTCAAGACGACCAAATGCGTCGATGTTGCCGACAGGCAGCGCGCCGCAGGCGCAAACGGCGTCACCGTCTCGACACTGCGCGAAGCCGAAGAGCTTTTTGCCGCCGGCTACGACGACATCCTTTTACGCGGTCTGCATGGCTCCGCACAGGCTTGGCCGGGCCCAACGGCTGCGTGATCGAGGCTGTCGCCTCAAAATCTTGGTCGACTCGGTCGAAGCCGCCCAGGCTGTCCTCGAAGCGCAGCCGCATCGCGATCCATTCGAAGTCCTGATCGAAGTCGACACGGATGGGCACCGCTCGGGTGTCGCCCCCGAGGATGAGCGTCCCATCGAGATCCGGCGTAGCCTTCATGGCCGGGTCGCCACGCTTTTCCGCGTGCGTACACATGCAGTAAAGTTCTATGAACTCGTCAATTCCCAGGCCCCGCAACACATGGCTGAGCAATAACCCACTCTGACCGTTAGTCCGGG
>CADEDX010000067.1:0-11898 GCA_902826195.1 uncultured Bradyrhizobium sp.
CGTTGGCGCCGATGTAGAAGCCGCTCCAGTCGTACACCGCTGCAATCGCGGGCGGCGCCTTGGTGTAGGGCCGCGCGGCCATGTCGGCTGCGTTGGCCGAGCCGCTGACGAGTGCGGCGGTCGCTGCAATTATCAAGAGTTTTTTCATGTCTTCGTCCCCTTTGTGACAATCGCAGACTAGACCCGATAGTGACGAAATCCTGTCACCGGCAAGCCACAAGAACGACCCCGGTCGGATGTGATGGGTTCCATATTATTTGGGAACTCGGTTCCGCGTTCGGACGGCGCGCGGCGAGCAACGCTCGCGGACTCCGATCGTCGTGGGGTCAGCTGTAGCGAGACTTGCCTTTTTCAAACGCCAGATAATTTTCGATGGCGCGTTGTATGCTGGCGGCAAGTTCCTCGCGGCATTTTGGCGTATTCAATCCGCGCTGGTTCGCCAGTACATATCCGGCGAGTTCGCGGCATTTTTCTTCATATTGAGAGGCCACAGCAAGCTCCGCTGGACGTAGCTCGGGGGATGAAGGCATTTCGGTGGCATGAGAACGCTGGCCGACAAGCTTTGGATCAGTCTGGATGATCGAGGCGCGAGCCATTTTGGGACGACAGGGTTGGGGCGGTCCCGCATCGCTGTCGAACAGTCGGGTTCCCGATCCCACAGCGCGCAACGGTGTTGCCTGTCGAATTCCTCAAGCACGTGGCGAAACGCCACATCCTGCGCTTGCGGTGATCCATCGGCGATGTCGCTCCGTTTCCGGAAGGCAAACCGGCATTCGTTACGTTCGCTTTCAGCGACGTCGCCGCTGCTTCACATCAATCGGAGAAACCTGATGAACCCTGGAATTCGTTCCCTTGTCGCCGGTGCCGCGCTGGTCGCCACGTCGATCGCCCCGACTTTCGCGCGGGCCGCGGATATCGTCGATACCGCAGTTGCCGCGGGTTCCTTCAACACGCTGGTCACGGCCGTCAAGGCTGCCGGCCTCGTCAAGACGCTGAAGGGCAAGGGACCGTACACCGTGTTTGCCCCGAACGATGCCGCTTTCGCCAAATTGCCGCCCGGAACGGTGGAATCGCTCCTCAAGAACAAGGCCAAGCTTGCTACCATCCTAAAATATCATGTGGTGCCGGGCCGGGTGACGGCCGCCGATCTGGCCGGCAAGTCGCTGCAGGTAAAGACGGCGGCGGGGCTGCCGGTGAACGTCAACGGCACATTCGGCGTGCGGGTCAACGACGCCCACGTGATCCAGCCCGACATCGAAGCATCGAACGGTGTCATTCATGTCATCGACACCGTCCTGCTGCCTCCGGCTCCCGCCAAGAAGGGGCATCATTAACGCCCGCTTCTGCAGATGAAACTTTGCGACAACCCGGCCGATATCGGCCGGGTTGAACTATGATTGTATGTCCTGATCTGTTCGTTGTGAGGAACAAACCTCTCGAACGGGCATAGGGATTAATCGGGCCGTTAATTTCCTGTCTCGAAGGTACATGTCGCGCCGCCGCCGGCCTTCTGCTTGATCTCGGCCGGGTCGAGCGTGCAGTTCAGTTTCGAGATACTTTCGGACACCGAGCCGGCGGCGCCGTCGGCGGTAACGCCGGCCATCGCTTCGGTTGCAAAGATTTCGCTGGCGCGGCGTCCGGTGATGGTTTGCTTCGCGCCCTTGAAGGTCAGTTCGCAGGAGCGCGCGGTGATGTCGACATTGCTGACCTTGCAGACGATCTTGTCGGCAGTCACCGAAATCTTCTTGGCGTAGCGCACGCCGCTTTGCCCGACGAAAAACGCGCTGACTGCCTCGCGCTCGTCTGCGGTCAATAGTGGCGAATACAGCGCGACGACGCCGGCCAAGGCGAGGGCGGCTGGTCCGTTGGCGGTTGCGGGGTCGGCCGATGCGGTGGACGAAGTGACGGCCAGAAGCGAGGCGGCGAGAACCGCCAGCCTGCCGGATTTTAATTGCATTTCATCCCCCAAATGCCGCGCGCGTGATCAGGCCATTTGGATGGGGTTCGATTTGCCTGTCAATCGCGCTGCATGTCTAAAGCGCGCCGTGCATCCAGGGTAGGGCGGCCCTCCGCTTATGTGCTTGCGTCGCCCCGGCATCGGCGGCACATTTGCGGGCGCGACAGCAAGATCGCCGGATGAAAAGCCCGAGGAATCCCATGGCGGCCACGCGGATCGACTGCGACATTCATCCCGCGGTGGGCGGAACGCGCACCACCTTGCTGCCGTATCTCGACGACCACTGGAAAGAGCAGGTGGTCAGCCGCGCCATCGACGGCCTCGACCTCAACTCCTATCCCCCTAACATGCCATTCGCGGGCCGCGCCGACTGGCGGCCGGAGAAAGGCAAGCCGGGCAGCGATCTCACGATGGTGCAGCGCGGCGCGTTCGATCAGCTCGGGTCGAGCCACGCGATCTGCAACGTCGTCTATGGCGCGCAGGCGGTGTTCGATTCCTACATGGCAGCCGGCTTCTGCAAGGCGATCAACGACTGGATCGCGGCCGAATGGCTGGCCAAGGACCCGCGGCTCTCCGCGTCGATCGTGGTTCCGATGCAGGCGCCCGATCTCGCGGTGGAGGAAATCGAGCGCAGGGCAGGCGACAACCGCTTTGTTTCCGTGCTGGTGCTGGCGCAGGGCGAGACGCTGCTCGGCCGCCGGCATTTCTGGCCGGTCTGGCAGGCCGCCGAAAAACACAAATTGCCGGTGGCGATCCATGCCGGCAGCGCCTATCGCACCGCGCCGAGTTCGATCGGCTGGCCGTCCTATCGCTACGAATATTACATGGCCGAAGCGCAGGCGTTTCAGGCCCAAATATTGAGCCTGATCTACGAAGGCGTGTTCGGCAAATTCCCCGGCCTCAAGGTTGTGCTGATGGAATCCGGCGTGAGCTGGCTGCCGTCCTTCATGTGGCGCGCCAACAAGACCTGGCGCGGCGTGCGCGTTGAGGTGCCGTGGGTCGAGCGCGAGCCGGCCGCGATCATCCGCGACCATATCCGCGTCACCATGCAGCCCTTTGATGGGCCGCCGGATGCCGCCGGGGTCGCCGACGTGATCGAGCAGATCGGCTCCGACAAAATGTTCCTGTTTGCTTCCGACTATCCGCACTGGCAGTTCGACGGCGACGATCCGATGCCGCCGCACCTGCCGGCCAGCATCGCCGCGCGCATGTGCGCCGACAATCCGCTCGAAACCTTTCCGCGGCTGAAGCTCGCGGCATGACCCCGAACACGTCAAGGAGCATCGCATGAGTGACGTCATCGACCGCCCCATCCTCGCCGAGGAAGAAGCTGCCAAAAGCCGGCTGCGCATCATCGATTGCGACGTGCATCCGAGCATCCATGCGCATGCCGATATCGAGCAGTTTATGCCCAAGCGCTGGCAGGAGCATTTGCGCACCTACGGCAGCCATCTGCGCACGCCCTATATCGGCACCACGCCGTATCCGCGCTCCTCGCCGCTGATCGCGCGCCGCGATGCGTGGCCGCCGACCGGCGGGCCTCCGGGCTCCAATCTCGAATTCATGCGCAAGCAGTATCTCGATCCGCTCGATGTCGAATACGGTATCCTGCAGGTGCTCGATCTGTTCATCTTCTCGCAGCAGAACCTGGAATTCGGCGCTGCGGTCCAGCGCGCCATCAACGATTGGCAGCTCGCGTTCTGGTCCGACCGCGATCCGCGGCTGAAGGCCTCGATCCTCGCCGGCCAGGACGACACGCAATTCGCCATCGCCGAGATCGAGCGCTGCGCGAAGATCGGACGCTATGTGCAGATCAATGTCTGCCCGCGCGCCAACGAGCCGCTCGGCCGCCGCCGCTACTGGCCGATCTACGCCCGCGCGCAGGAACTCGGCTTGCCGCTCGGCATCCATGTCGGCGGCTATGGCGGGCATGCGCCGACCGGCAGCGGCTGGCCGTCCTATTATGTCGAGGAGCACCAGTCGAATGCGCACACCATGGCGGCGCAGTTGACGAGCCTGGTGCTCGAAGGCGTGCCGGAGCGCTTTCCGGACCTGAAGATCGTCTTCATCGAAGGCGGTTTTGGCTGGATCCCGTCGACCACCTGGCGGATGGACCGGCACTTTGAAGCCTTCCGCAGCGAGGTCCCGCACCTCAAGCGAAAACCGTCGGAATATGTGAAGCAGCATTTCTGGTTCACGACGCAGCCGATCGACGAGCCGGACGAAGCCAGGCATCTTCGTTCGCTGATCGAATGGGTCGGAGTCGACCGCCTGCTGTTCTCGTCGGACTACCCGCACTGGGACTTTGACGATCCGCGCTACGCCTTCAAGACGCCGCTGACCGAAGCAGAGCGCCGAAAAATCTTCAACACCAACGCTCGCGCCATCTACAAATTCTAGACGCAATCGAGACAGCATGGCCCGGCACATCATCGCGAGCACGTCGGAGATTCCGCCCGGCGGTAACAAGGTCGTCGAAATCAACGGCCGCGACATCGTCGTGTTTCATGTCAATGGCGAATACTTCGCGTTGCTCAATCGCTGCCCGCATGCCGGCGCGCCACTTGAGAAGGCGGCCTGCGTGGCGCGGCTGACGTCGAAGGAGCCCGGCGTCTACGAGCGCTCGCGGGCCGGTGAACTGCTGCGCTGCGCGTGGCATGGCTGGGAGTTCGACATGCGCAACGGCCAGTCATGGTTCGATCCCCAGCGCGTCAAGATCAGGACCTATCCGGTCGTGATCGAGGACGGCGAGACGCTGGCCAAGGGGCCCTATGTCGCCGAGACATTCCCGGTGCATGTCGAAGACAGCTACATCATCGTCGAGGCGTAAACGCTACTTCCATCCGATTCAGTCCAGCCGAAGGAGCACTCCATGACGCACGCCATCCGCTTTCACAAAACCGGCGGCCCCGAAGTTCTGGTCTGGGAGGAGGTTGAGGTCGGCAAGCCCGGACCCGGGCAGGCGCGCATCCGCCATACCGCCGTCGGACTGAACTTTGTCGATATCTACAACCGCTCCGGACTCTACCCGTCGCAATTGCCGAGCGGGCTCGGCGGCGAGGCGGCCGGCGTGGTCGAGGAAGTCGGTTCCGGCGTAACGGATCTCAAGCCCGGCGACCGCGTCGCCTATGGCAGCGCGCCGGTCGGCGCCTATGCCGAGGCGCGGCTGATCCCGGCCGATCGCCTGCTCAAACTGCCCGACGGCATCGACGACAAGACCGCCGCGGCCATGATGCTGAAGGGCCTGACCACGCAATATTTGATCCGCCAAACCTATCGCGTCAAAGCCGGCGACACCATCTTGCTGCACGCCGCGGCCGGGGGGGTCGGCCTGATCCTCAGCCAGTGGGCAAAGCATCTCGGCGCCACCGTGATCGGCACCGTCGGCAGCGATGAAAAGGCGAAGCTCGCCCAGGCGCATGGTTGCGCCCACACCATCGTCTACACGCGCGAGGATTTCGTCAAACGCGTCGACGAGATCACCGGCGGCAAAAAGGTGCCGGTGGTCTATGATTCCGTCGGCAAGGACACGTTCCTCAAATCGCTCGACTGCCTGGCGCCGCTTGGCGTCGCCGCGCTGTTCGGCGCGTCGTCCGGCCCGGTCGAGCCGCTCAACCTCGGCCTGCTGGCGGCGAAGGGGTCGCTGTTCGTCACCCGCCCCACGCTCAATACCTATGCGGCCAGCCGCGAAAACCTCGTGAAGATGGCGAACGAACTGTTCGAGGTCGTCAAGTCAGGCGCGGTCAAGATCGAGGTCCGTCAGACCTATCCACTCAAGGACGCCGCAAAAGCCCACGCCGACCTTGCCGCGCGCAAGACCACGGGTTCGACGGTCTTGACGGTGTGAGAAGTTCGAGCGCGGAGGGGCCGGTCTCTCAATGGGCCGGCCCGGTCAGCCCGTCGACCATCGCGCCGACGATGACGGCAATCTCCTTCCGCAGTTCGATGACCGGCACTGCGATCAGCTTTTGCTCCAGGCCAAGCAGCACCATGCCATGCACGGCGGAGAACAGGCTGCGCGCCGTCACGCTTAGGTCGGCCGGCGTCCGCTTCGGAAACAGTTCGGCGAGCGGACGGTAGATGTGGCGGAACAGGTTCATCTGTTCGTCGACCGCCCATTCCGGAACCGGCTTGCCCGGCGCCATCCGATGTTCGAACAGCGCGCGCCATAGCTCGAGATTTTCGGCGGCGAAGTTGCAATAGGCCACCGCAATCCGGACGAGCGTTTCCCGAGGCGAGGTCGGGCCATTGCTTTCGGCGGACGTAAGGGCGGCGTCCAGCCGCGCCAGCGTCCGCGATCCCACCCGCAGGATCAATTCGTCGACGTCTTCTACGAGGTTGTAGACCGCGCCGTTGGCGACCCCGATTTCCCGGGCCAGTTCGCGCGTCTTCAGGGCAGCCAATCCGCCGGCAGCCATGGCCCGTTCCGCCGCCAGGATCAGTTCTTCGCGAAATTTTGCACGTCGTATCAATGCTTTAGACATCGTATCCAAATTTCCTGAGCGATGTTCAAAATAAGACTTGAGCAATGCTCAAGTTGGTGCTAGAGATTAATCATGAGCGATGCTCATAGCATACGGAGCCAACGATGTTCAAAACTGTTTTTACGCTCTTTCGGGGCAGCGTGGCTGCCGTGGAGGAAGAACTGGAAGACCGCTCGGCGCTTCTGATCCTCGACCAGCAGATGCGCGATGCGGGTGCGGCGGTCGAACGTTCCAAGCGTTCGCTGGCGCTGGCGATTGCCGGCGACCAGCAGGAAGGCCGCCGTCTCGACGCGACCAATGCCCGGATCGCCGACCTCGAAGTCCGCGCCACCGCGGCGCTTGATGGCGGCCGGGAAGATCTCGCCCGCGAGGCGGCGCAGGCGATTGCCAATCTCGAAGCCGACCGCGACGCCGCGATGACTGCGCGGACGCTGTTTGCTTCCGAGATTACGCGCATGAAGCGCCAGGTCGCCAATGCCGAGGCGCGCATCACCGAGCTCGATCGCGGCCGCCGCATCGCCCGCGCGGCGGAAGCGGTCCGCGCGCTGCGCCGGGGTGGCATCGAAGCCGCGCGTCCCTACGAATCCACGCTGCCGGAAGCGGAGAACACGCTGAAGCGGCTGCGCGAGCGGCAGATCGAAGCGCAGGCCGCCTCCGATGCCCTCGTCGAACTCGACGCCGCAACCGGCCCGCTGGCGACCGCCGAGAAACTTGCCGAACAGGGTTTTGGCCCCCGGCTGAAATCAACCGCGGACGACGTGCTCGCACGGTTGAACGCCAAACGCACGCAAGCTGCCTGAAGCTTACTTCGTTCGATTAAACCCATATCAAGCAGGAGATTGTCATGAACCAGAACGTCCAACCCCACAGCGGTGGCTGGGTTACCTTTACTTATGCTTCGTTTGCCGCCTCGGCCTTCATGGTCGCCGTCGGCGTTTTCTTCCTGCCGCTCGATCTCTGGATCAAGGGTTACCTCGCGATGGGCATCGTCATGCTGGTCCAGTCCTGCGTTACCCTGACCAAGACCATCCGCGACATGCACGAGAGCGGCAAGCTGGTGAACCGCATCGAGGACGCCAAGGCCGAGCGGTTGCTGATGGAAGTGTCCAAAGCCGCGTAGCCTGTGGCGCGGCGCTGGCGAGGGCGGGCGGCGGAAAATCTCGCCGCCGTCCGTCCAGGCTAACGGGGCATCGGGATTTGTGCAGATAGCAAAGGAATGATTTCCATGAAAAGAGCGTTCGTATTCCTGGTGCTGGCGCCGGTTGCCGTGTTCCTTACGGTCCTGCTGATCTGTCTCGCCATGGCCGGCACGAAATTCTTCGGCTTCGCTTGGTTCGGCGCAACGGCGCTATCCATCCTCACCTTGCCGATGTCGGCGACCGCTGCAGCCATCGATGGATTTTTGGCGCGCACCTGTCCGATCTCCTCGCGGGTGTACCTGATCGTGATCGTCGGCGCGGCGATCGCCACGGGCGAGGCCGCGGTGTTCAGCAGTCTGCTGTCGTCGTCCCTCATGATGGCGCTGGCCATCGGCGGGGCCAGCATGATGGGCGCATGTTCACTGCTGTCGCATGATTATCGCGTCCGCCCGGACGCCACGGTGGAACCGGACAAGCCGAGGAAAAACGGTAGGTTTGACCTGGCCGGAACCCGCTTTTCGCTGTCATGATTCATTTGAATTCGGCGTGCAATGCATCGTTTACCGTGCCTCAACCTGAGGGTGACAAATTATAGCTTTTTAACCGCGGGGATTATATGAACTCCCCATGGTTTCCAAGACCGCGTAAACCTGTGACGCGTGCTGGCGAAAAGACGGCGGGTGCTTCGGCATCCGCCGTTTTCCGTTGGCCTCGAACGTTTGACGCCGCCAACCTATCGTTTACCTTCGCCCCACCGCAGCATGCCGCACTCATGACTTCTTGACAGGCTTGTTAACGGGCTTGGCGCACACATCCGGACCAAGTCGGGCAAGTGGCATGGCGTCCTTATCGAGCGGCAATTCGGCGATCCGTCGTGCTTCCGGGAAGATCCGCGGCGCGGCCGGACGTCTCGGCGGCTATGGCGTGTTCTGGCTGAAGGCGCTGCGCCAGCCCACCATCGATCTCACCTTGCGCACCCATGCCGGCCTGATCACGCGCATCGTCGAAACCCCCGGCGCATCGCTTTCCGAGGCTGAACTCGGCGAACTGGTTTCGCAATTGCGCATCGTCGCTGCCAGGACATTGCCCGAGGAAAGCCTCACCTACGGCATCTTCTCCGGCGACCGTGAACGGCTGGCGCGCGCCATCGTCACGCTGGTCTGCGAGGAAGCGACCGGGCGGCCGATCGCCTTCAACGCGCTGTCGGTGATGGATGTCGAACTCGATGGCGAACCCGCCGAAGTCACCCATCTCGGCCTCGTGATGGTTGATCCCGACGAACGAGGACGGGGGCTGTCCTGGGTGCTTTACGGCCTGACGGCGCTGGTGCTGTTCGCCCGCGACGGGCTGCGCCAGAAATGGGTTTCGAATGTCACCCAGGTGCCGTCCGTCGTCGGCATGGTCAGCCAGACCTTTTCGGATGTCTTTCCGTCGCCGCACCCGGACACGCGCCGGAGCTTTGCGCACCTGCAACTGGCGCGCGGCATCATGTCGCGTCATCGCGCGGTGTTCGGCGTCGGCGACGAAGCCGGCTTTGACGAAGCGAGATTCATCATTACCAACGCCTATACCGGCGGATCCGACGCGCTGAAGAAAACGTTTGAAGCCGCGCCAAAGCACCGCGATGAGCAATACAACTCGTTCTGTGCGCGCGAACTCGACTACGCCAGGGGCGACGACGTCCTGCAGATCGGCCGCATCGATCTGGCCGGCGCGCGGCGCTATCTGTTGAGCGAAGTGCCCTCCGGCTCGTTGCCGGCGCTGCTCGCGACCGGCGCCGCGCTGGCGCTGCAGCGGCTGGTGCTTCCCGCCGTTCACTGGCTGGACGACACGCGTCCGTTCGGCATCCTGCGGCCGCGCGCTGGCGGAAACGGGAGCGGTCCATGACTTCAGGCATGATCGCCGATTCCATCGTCAATCTGTGCGGTGCGATCGGCCTTGCCATCGCCATGCACACGCTGTACCGGCGCGATCGCAAAAGCCCGCTGACCCGCCGCCTGCTGGTGGCGCTCGGCATCATCGCGTCGCTGTTCCTGATCCGCGGCGTGGCGTGGTGGAGCGGCAGCACCGTGCTCGACAATGGGTCGATGATACCGGCCGCGCTGATCCCGCTCGGCGCCTTGCTCGTTACCGAGGGAATCCTGCGGCGTCATGCGCCGCGCCCGGCCAAGATCGTCATTCTGACTGGCGGCATCGTGCTCGGCCTCGCCGGCGCTCTCGGACCGGAGCGCTTTGCCACGCCCTATGCCGTGCTGCTCGTGCTGTTCCAGCTTGGCGGTTTTGCGATCTGTGCCTGGCTGTTGGCGACGCGCGACCGGGCTGCGTTGATGGCATCCGAAAACCGCAGCATTGGCCGCCTCGCCGTCGGCGCCGTGCTCGTGCTTCCCTTCATCGTCACCGACTTCCGGGTGCTGATGCCGGATATCCCGGTCCGGCTCGGCGCATTGGGATCCTTGCTGGTCGTCACCGCGATCCTGATTGCGGAGCGCGGCGCCGAAACGCAGCGTCAGGCGCTGCTGATGACACTGCTGCGCCTGTCGGGTTCGGCGCTGCTGGGCATTGCCGCGGCGTTTGTCGCACCGGATGTCGGCGCGGCGCAGGTCATGCGGTTTTGCGCCATCGCGATCGCGGGCGTTCTCACGATCGGCCTCGCGGTCGACGCGCTGCGCGCCTATTTCGAAGCGCAGGTGCCGGGTGTGCTGAACTCGGTCGCCGCGTCGCCGGCCCGAACGCGCGACGCGCTGATCGCCGAACTTGCGCGCCACCCGATTTTCGAGAGCGCACGGCGCTATCGCGAAGACGAACTGCAGGCGTACGATCCGCCGCTGCTGCGCCATTTTCTATCTGACGTGCGCGTGCTGCGCCGCCCCGACGCGCCTTGGGGGCGGGCGCTTTCCGATCCAGCCGTCGAGCGCGTGATGTCGCTTCTGGCGGCCAACCACGCAACCCACCTCATCGTGCTGTCGCACGATCCGATCGACGTCATCGCGCTCGCGGTTCCCGTGATTTCGGCCGATCCGGCCACTGAAACCGCGTTGGCGCTGGTGCGGCGCCTGCTGGCGCTGACGCCGGAGACGGCCTGACATTTCGTCACGCAAATTGTCCTGGCGGTCTTACGAAAGGCATTGCGATTGTGATAAGACCGCCGTCGTACCGGTTCACGACGGGGCAGGCCGATGTCGAAGCAAGCGATGCGCGAGGAGGCCGAGCGCCTGATCCGCGAAACGATGGAAAAGAAAGCCCTCGTCGTCAAACAGGGCAACACGAGGATCGAGGCGGTGTGCGGCAAATGCGGCGCACCGAACCGCGTCCAGGCCGAAAAAGGCGCCACCCGTGTCAAATACGTCTGCAAGCAATGCGGCGACAAGCAAGTGACGTTGTAGGGCTTTCGCCAACTAAACCAAAGCCGTCATTGCCCGCGAAGGCGGGCAATTCAGTATTCCAGAGACGCCAGAGATGGAATCGAAACGCCGCGGCGTACGGGATTCCCCGCGTTCGCGGGGTATGACGGCTACTCACTCCCCCTTCACGAATTTCGCAAACGCCTCCGCATAATCCGGATGCCAGCGCGACAACGCCGGACGGTTTTGCACGATATCGCCGGCGGCCCACAGCATGCGCCGTTCGTCGAGCGCTCGCGGCACGTCATTGTCCGGGCACAGGATGTAAAAGTCGCCGTCGTCGATCCGCGCGATCATGAAGTCGACGGTCTGCTCCGCTGTCCAGGCGCCGGGCGGCTTCTCGGTGCGGCCGCGCGCGGTCAGCGGCGTGAAGACGTGGCCTGGGATCATCAGATGCGCGCTGATCTTGCAGCCCGGGATGTTACGCAGCTCGTGCTGCAGCGCCTCGGTCTGCGCCTTTATGCCGGCCTTCGAGACGTTGTAGGCGGGGTTGCCGGGCGGCGTCGTGATGCCCTGCTTGGAGCCGGTGTTGACGATGGCGGCCGGCGTGCCTTGCGCGATCATCGCCTGGGCGAAGGCGTGGGCGCCGTTGATGACGCCCCACAGGTTGACGGCCAACACACGCTGCCAGCGCTCGTAGTTCTCGAACGGGCCGCCGCCATTGCCGATGCCGGCATTGTTCATCAGCAGCGCCACCTCGCCGAAGCTCTGGTAGGCGATCTGCCTCAGGCGCTGCACATCCTCCATCACGCTGACGTCGGTCGCGACCGCGCGCACGTCGGCCTTGCCGCCCCTGGCGAGAGCGGCCACGGTCTCGGCGGCCTGGTCGAGGGCGGCGCTCTTGAGGTCGGCCAGCACGATCTTCATGCCGGCGGCGGCGAACCTGCGCGCGGCGGCGAGGCCGATGCCGGACGCGC
>CADEDX010000067.1:11908-18066 GCA_902826195.1 uncultured Bradyrhizobium sp.
GGACGGATCACCGCGAGCACAGGCGGCCAGTCCTCCAGCGGGCCAGAACTGGTGCGGCCGGGGGTTATGGCGGCAGTGTTCATCAAAAGATCGGTGCCGCCGAACCGCGCTGTCACGGCGGCTTCCAGGCGGACGTGATCATCGAAGCGGCTGACGTCGACCGGGGCTGTCATGATATCGGCAGCGCCCCCCTTTGCGGCGGATGCCAGTTTGGCGGCCGCCTCGGCGAGCCTGTCCTCCCCGATATCGACGATGCAGACCTTCATGCCGAGGGCGGCGAAATATGTGGCGGCGGCAAGGCCAATGCCGGACGCGCCGCCGGTGATCACGGCGACATTGTTCGGCGACATGGCGGGATGGGGCATGGAACGTTTCCTGGACGGCTTCGGGGAGCTCAGCGCGTCCAGTTATCGCATACTTTCCGCCTGTTATCAGCCCGCGCGTTTCCTTGCACGGCCGATATCGGAACGCAGGGCCTGCAATTCCTTGCGCGCTGCGCTCGAGGCGGTGCGCTCGATCTTGCGGTAGCGTGCGACCAGCGAGCGGCCGAACGGGGTGAGCACTGCCCCGCCGCCGTTCTTGCCGCCGGTCTGCCGCTCCACGGCGGCCTGACGGCAGATCCGGTTGATCTCGTCGACCAGATCCCAGGCGCGCTTGTAGGACATTTCCATAAGGCGGCCCGCGGCGGAAATCGAACCGCTGCGGTGGATCGTTTCGAGCAATTCGATCTTGCCAGGACCGATGCGGCCCCCCGCGTCGATATCGATGCGAACGCTGAGCGAAGGATGGGGCTTGCCGTTCGGCTTTTGCATGGAAGATGTGCTCACTCGCGTCAAGGCTACACGTTGCGTCCGGAACCTTTTACGAACAAGCTGAGGCGGTTACATATCCGTATCAACACGGGATTCCAGGGAGAGACATGAATTATCCATCGTTGTTTTCACCGCTCAAGGTTGGTCCCTATCAGCTCCAGCATCGCGTCGTGCTGGCGCCGTTGACGCGGATGCGCGCGGCCAAGCCTTCGCTCGCGCCGCGGACGCTGAATGCGGAGTATTACGCCCAGCGCACCACCCCGGGCGGCCTGCTGATCGCCGAGGCCTCGCCGGTGATGGACACCGCCTTCGGCAGCCCCGCCGTCCCCGGCATCTATACCGAGCAGCAGATCGCTGGATGGCGCGAGGTGGTCGACGCCGTTCACGCCAAGGATGGAATCATCTTCCTGCAACTCTGGCATGTCGGCCGCGTCTCGCATTCCTCGTTCCAGCCGGGCGGGGTGTTGCCGGTGGCTCCCTCGGCGGTCCCGATCGCCGATCTGAAGACAGGTACAGCCGACGGCAAGGCGGTTTCATACGAAACGCCGCGCGCGCTCGAAACATCGGAAGTTTCCGGCGTGGTTGAAGCCTACCGGCAGGCGGCGAAGAATGCGCTCGCCGCGGGTTTCGACGGCGTGGAGATTCACGGCGCCAACGGCTACCTCATCGAGCAGTTCCTGCAGTCGCACACCAATCTGCGCACCGATCAATATGGCGGCTCGATCCCGAACCGCGTCCGCTTCCTGATGGAGGTGACCAAAGCCGTGGTGGAGGTCTGGGGCGCCGACCGCGTCGGCGTGCGGCTGTCGCCCTATGGCGTCGCCAATGGCAGCGGCGAGCCGGACCCGATGCCGCTCTACACCTATGTGGTCGAGCAGCTCAATCCGCTGGGTCTCGCCTATCTGCATTTCATCGAGCCGCGCTCCTCCGGCGCCGGCCGCGCCGAGGTCAACCATCAGAACGTGCCGTCGGCCATGGTGCTGTTCCGCCCGCTCTGGAAGGGCGTCTTGATCACCGCCGGCGGTTTTACCGGCGAGACCGCGGACGCGGCGATCCGGGAAGGGCACGCCGATGCGATCGCGTTCGGCCGCATCTTTATCTCCAACCCGGACCTGCCGCGCCGCCTGCAGCGCGGTTTTCCGCTCACGCCCTACAACCGCGCGACGTTCTATGGCGGCGACGTGGCGGGATATACGGATTATCCGGAACACAACGAATTGGAGCAGGCGTAACCGCTTCGTAGCCTGGATGAGCGAAGCGACATCCGGGGCCGGTATCAGCAGCGCTCCCGGATGTCGCTACGCTCATTCGGGCTACAAGAGTTCGCCATGTTTCCGGAAGAAGAATCGGAAAAGAAAAAGACAAAGGCCGTCGCGCTCGGCAAGCCCGCCGTCGGCCAATGCCTGTGCGGCAAGGTCGCCTTCGAGATCGATGTCCCGGCGCGCTGGGCCTGGCACGACCATTCGCCATCGAGCCGCCGCGCGCACGGCGCGGCCTATGCCACCTATGTCGGAAGCTGGCGCAAACGTTTTCGTATCACCAGGGGCAAGACCAGCCTCGCGCGTTACGAGGACGCGGCGACCAAAACCGCACGAAGTTTCTGTTCGAACTGCGGTACGCCGATCATCTACGAGCGCCCGCGCTCGCCGCACATGGTCAACATCCCCCGCGCGCTGTTTTCAGGCCGCACCGGGCGGCAACCGCTGTACCACATCGCAATCGAGCAATTGCAGGAATGGGCGTGGACCGGCGAACCGCTGGTGCCGCTGAAGGGTTTTCCGGGCGTGGTCTGGCAGCGCTCGAAAAAGAAGAAGCGCGCGGACCGTGAGGGGATGGTCTAGCGCCGCCCCCGCTGCCGGACGATGCTTTGCATCGCCTAGCATTACAGTTGCTTTTTGAAGTGGGCGCGTTGAGCGGCGGCCTGGTGGGCTCTACGCCAGAGCGACCATGCGATGATGTGTGCGGGCTGGATACGCTTCCGAGCGAGTCTGATGGCGATGCGGCGGACTTCCTGGATTGACCAGCGGATCAACGACGGGGTGGTGATGCCTTTGTTTTTACCGTGGTTCGGCGTTGCGTTTTTTTTGGCAGAACCGGATTGGCGCGATGGCGGATCACCGCCATCATGGCGAAGGCGAGCATGACCATGGAAACATGGCGATGCCAGCCATGCCAGGATCTACTCTCGTTGTGATCGAGTCCAAACTCGTTCTTGGCGGTCTCAAAACTGTCCTCGATCGCCCGCCGGTGGCCTTCGACCGCCACCAGCGTTTCGATGGATGTTCGCGCTGGACACCAGCTGGTGAAGAAGGCGAGATCGCTATCGGCGATACGACGACGGATCAGTAGACCTCGAGTCCAAAGACCATGGTTTGCGTCGTTTGATTCTTCGACTTCCAGATCGGCCAATTCGAGATAGCACCAATCATGCAGCCGCGGTCCCTTGGTTCCAGCCCCTGCCGACAGGCGTTTCCAATCGGACGAGCGGAGCGTCCGGGCGATGTCCGCGGCCGTGCCGGCAACCGATCGCCGCTTGCCCCAGGATTGAAACACATGAGCGCTGCTGACCCCGAGCACATAGCCCTTGCCTGCTTTGCGTAGTTGCTGTTCGATATCGCCAACACCGTAGACGGTATCGCCAGTGACCCATTCGAATGGGACGGACGCAGCCATGGCGCGTGCGATCATTCTCGTCGCAAGCTTTGGTTTGGTTGCAAAGCCGGTATCTGGGGGCACGTATGCGGCTTCCAGGCGATCTGTATCGTCGGTCCATTCCTTCGGAAGATACAGCGCACGGTCGATGAAAGCATGACCGTGGCGCGATACGTAGGCAGCGAAGACGCCGATCTGGCAGTTCGTGATCTTGCCCGCCGAACCAGTGTATTGACGCGCCACCCCGCACGACGCCTTGCCCTGCTTGAGAAAGCCGGTCTCATCGATCACGAGGACCGCGTCATCATCCGCCAAATGCTCGATCACATAATCGCGGACGATATCGCGCAAAGCATCCGCGTCCCAATCGCGGCGACCCAGGATCGCTTGCTGCCGCCATGGACCAGGATCGCCTGCCGCCTCAGCGCGCATCCAACCGGTCTTGCGTTGCTCATCTCCGAGCAGACCTTCCAGAAACAAGCCTGCATTCTTCGCAACGCGATCTTGATTGAACAACGGACGTATCCGTTGCTTGATCTCACGAAGCGACGCCGCCCACAGCGCAAGGGTCTCTTCAATCGACGCTGTCTGCGCCCACGATCTTCGAATCATGGTTGCCCATGGATTCAGAAATCTCCATAAAAGGCAACTGTAGTGCTAGGCTGCACCGCGTCCGGGACACGGAAAACATTGCTGCAGGGCAGGCATAACCCCGGCTCCATTGCTTACATGCGCCAAGTTTGATCATCTGCCTTCATCCCGCGGCCAACGAACCGGCGGGCAGGAGGAAACATGAAAAACAAGATCACCGGCCGCTCTGCCTTCCTGGCGCTGCTGAAAGACGAGGGCGTCACGCATTTGTTCGGCAATCCCGGCACCACCGAACTGCCGATCATGCACGCGCTGAAGGACCATCCTGATCTCACCTATGTGATGGCGATGCAGGAGAGCCTCGTTGTCGCGATGGCCGACGGGTTCAGCCGAGCCTCCGGAAACCTTGTCGCCTGCAACGTCCATGTCGCCCCCGGCCTCGGCAACGCCATGGGCTCGCTCTATAACGCCAGCTTCACCGGCACGCCGATGATTTTGACCGCCGGCCAGCAGGAGCAGGGCCACGGCCTGACCGAGCCGGTGCTCTACGGCCCGCTGGTGCAGATGGCCGAGCCGCTGGTGAAATGGGCGGTGGAAGTGACGCGGCTGGAGGATTTGCCGCGCATCGTACGCCGCGCCGCCAAGATCGCGACCACGCCGCCGACCGGGCCGGTATTCATCTCGCTGCCGGGCGACATCCTCAATGCGGAGGCCGGCATCGAACTCGGCCGCTCGACGCGCATCGATACCCGCGTCCGGCCGTCGGAGGACTCGCTGCAGGCGCTGACCGTGCGCATCCTGAAAGCCGAGCGGCCGGTGATCATCGTCGGCGACGAGATCGTCAAGAGCGACGCGCTGAAGGAAGCCGCCGAACTGGCGGAAACGCTGGGTTGTCCGGCGTATCAGTCCTCGACGCCCTATGGCGCGCAATTCCTTTCCGAAAGCCCGTGCTTCGTGGGCCCGCTGGCGCGGATCCAGAAGATCGCGCGCGATACACTTGCACCTTACGACCTCATCATCGCGCTCGGCGGCGATCCGCTGCGGATGTCGGTCTACAGCGAAATCGATCCGTTGCCGGACGGGCTGTCGATTGTTCAGGTCGGTCTGGTCGATTGGGAGATCGCCAAGAACTATGGCGCCGACGTCGCGGTGAAGGCCGATGTACGGGAGACATTGCGTGCGCTGGTCCCTGCGCTGAAGGCGGCTGGCGGCCGCTTGCTCGAAGTGCGGGCAAAGGAAGGCCTCGCCGCGCTGGCGTCGAAGAACTGGACGGCGCGGCGCAAGCCGCTGGTCGAGCAGATATCGAAAAACGCCAACACGTCGCCGATCGATCCGGACTGGCTGACCTTGCAGGTGGTCGAGGCGATGCCGGACAACGCCATTCTGGTCGACGAGGGACTGACGTCCTCGCGGCAGATGATCGCGCTGCGTCCGCACCGCGACCGCTACGGCTATCATGCGCTGGCTTCCGGCGGCATCGGCTGGGGCCTGCCGGCCTCCGTCGGCGTCAGCCTCGCCAACCCGACCCGGCCGGTGGTGTGTTACTCCGGCGACGGCTCATCGATGTATTCGATCCAGTCGCTGTGGACCGCGGCCAACCACAAGCTGCCACTGACGTTCGTGATCGTCAACAATGGAGGTTATCGCATCATCAAGCAGCGCCTGCTCGCCTTCCATGGCGACGACAATTACGTCGGCATGGATTTCATCGATCCGCCGGTGGATTTCACCGGCCTGGCGAAATCGCTGGGGCTTGAGGCGACCAAGGTGACCGATCCCGGACAGTTGAAGTCGGTCCTGTCATCCGCGATCAGCAGGCCAGGCGCGAAGCTGATCGAGGTGGTGGTCAGCAACTCAGTGAATTAATTGCAGTCTATCAGTTCGTCATTGCGAGCGAAGCGAAGCAATCCATCTTGCTGAGCAAAGAAAGAATGGATTGCCGCGTCGCTACGCTCCTCGCAATGACGGACCGTGAGGCTGGCCACCTGCCTGCGAGACCACGCGCATGATCATCACCGCCGTCCGCACCCACATCCTCGAAGCCAGGCTCTCGCAGCCCTTCGCCTATTCCCGGGCCTGGTACGACACCCGTACCGCCATGGT
>CADEDX010000068.1:0-14304 GCA_902826195.1 uncultured Bradyrhizobium sp.
CGTCTCAATCGCGCTTTGCGCGATTGATCCACCCTCTCCCACAAGGGGAGAGGGTAAGAGGCCGCTCCCGCAGAATTTGCCCACTTTGCGCCCTGCCCGCCAATCGGATAGAACCCGCCCGACATCTGGAATGGCGAGAACCGATTGATGACATCAACGCCGACGATCAGCCCGCTCGATCAGGCCCGCATCCTCTCCGAAGCGCTGCCGCATATGCAGCAATATGACGAGGAAACCATCGTCATCAAATATGGCGGCCACGCCATGGGCGCGGAGGAAACCGCAAAAGCCTTTGCCCGCGACATCGTGCTGCTGGAGCAGACCGCGATCAATCCCGTCGTGGTGCACGGCGGCGGGCCGCAGATCGCGACCATGCTGAAGCGTCTCGGCATCCAGTCGGAATTCGCAGCCGGCCTGCGCATCACCGACGCCGCCACCATCGAGATCGTCGAGATGGTGCTGGCGGGCTCGGTCAACAAGCAGCTGGTCGGCTACATCAACGAAGCCGGCGGCAAAGCGGTGGGGCTTTCCGGCAAGGACGGCAACATGGTGAAGGCGTCGAAGACGACGCGCACCATGGTCGATCCGGATTCCAACATCGAAAAGGCGATTGATCTCGGCTTCGTCGGCGATCCCGACCAGGTGGACCTGACGCTGTTGAACCAGTTGATCGGCCATGAGCTGATTCCGGTACTGGCGCCGCTGGCGACCTCGCATGAAGGCCAGACGCTGAACGTCAACGCCGACACCTTTGCAGGAGCGGTAGCGGGCGCGCTGAAGGCCAAACGGCTGCTGCTGTTGACCGACGTTCCCGGCGTGCTCGACAAGTCGAAGAAGCTGATCCCGGAATTGTCGATCAAGGATGCGCGAAAGCTGATCGCCGACGGCACGATTTCCGGCGGCATGATCCCGAAGGTCGAGACCTGCATCTACGCGCTGGAACAGGGCGTTCAGGGCGTCGTCATCATCGACGGCAAGATGCAGCACGCGGTCTTGTTGGAGTTGTTCACCAATCAGGGCACAGGCACGCTGATCCACAAGTGATGCACAAAGCGGCGACGCGAAAAGGGAACGTCATGGCCGGGCCTTGCCGCCCCAAGGACGGCGTCGCTTCCGCTAGCCTACGCTTGCTGATGGCTTTGCCGGCGGCAGCAATCTCGCTGTTCGTTTCCTCCCTGCCCGCCTTCGCCGACCTGAAACTCTGCAACCGCATGAGCTATGTGGTCGAGGCCGCGATCGGCATCGACGAAAAATCCGCCACCGCCACACGCGGCTGGTTCAGGATCGATCCCGCGGCCTGCCGCATGGTACTGCAGGGCACGCTGACCGCCGACCGCATTCTCCTGAACGCGCGCGCGCTCGGCGTCTATGGCGCATCGCCGATCCCGCAGAACGGCAGCGACACGCTGTGCGTCGCGCCTGATAATTTCGTGATCGCCGCCGCGCGCCAGTGCCGTGGCAACCAGACGGCGGCGCCCTTCACCCAGATTTCGCCGACGCGCACCGACGACGGCAACCTCGTCGCTTATCTCGCCGAAGATTCCGAATATGACGACGAGCAGGCGCGGCTTGCCGGCATCCAGCGCCTGCTGGTCATCGCGGGCTATGACGCAGCCCCGATCGACGGCGTCGACGGGCCGAAGACGCAATCCGCGTTGGCCGCCTTCCTGAAGAGCCGCGGGCTCTCGGCCGACATCGTGCAGTCGCCAACCTTTTTCGTCACCATGATCGACGCCGTGCAGAAGCCGTCATCCTCGGGGCTGACCTGGTGCAACGACACGCCACACAAGATCATGGCGGCGGTCGCCACCGATGACGGCAAGGCGGTGACCAGCCGCGGCTGGTACCGCATCGATCCCGGCAAATGCCTGCATCCCGACGTGAACAGCCAGCCGAAACAGGTGTTCAGTTTCGCCGAAGCCGTCGACGCAGATAACCGCGCGATCAAGCTCAAGGACAAGCCGCTGAACTGGGGCGGCCCCAAGGAGTTGTGCACGCGCGAGAGCAAGTTCGAGATCAGCGAGCAGGGCGATTGCGGCACCCGCGGTCTCGCGCCGATCGGCTTTGCGCCGGTTGATATGAGTAGCGGCGGCAAGACGCTGCGGTTTGCGATGCCTTGATGAAGCTTTCGCGACACCATTTCTTTCGTCGTCCCCGCGAAGGCGGGGACCCATAACCACAGGACTACGTTTGGATCGCCGGTATCGGCAGGCAACTCCAACCTTGCGTCCCATGATCGCCGCGGCGTATGGGTCCCGGCGTTCGCCGGGACGACGGGTTTGAGGGATCGGATCAACAATGAACATCAATTCCCCCCGCCCCTTCACCCACATCGACACCTGGGTGTTCGATCTCGACAACACACTTTACCCGCACCACGTCAATCTGTGGCAGCAGGTCGATGCGCGGATCGGGGAGTTCATCAGCACGTTCCTGAAGATCTCCGCGCAAGAAGCCCGCGTGCTCCAGAAAGACTATTACCGTCGCTACGGCACCAGCATGCGCGGGATGATGACCGAGCACGGCGTGCACGCCGACGACTATCTGGCCTATGTGCACAAGATCGATCACTCGCCGCTGGAGCCGAACCCGGCGATGGGGGCTGCGATCGCACAACTGCGCGGCCGCAAGCTGATCCTGACCAACGGCTCGACCGACCACGCCGGCGCGGTGCTGGAGCGGCTCGGCATCACGGAGCATTTTGAGGCGGTGTTCGACATCATCGCCGCCGAACTGGAGCCCAAACCGGCGCCGCAGACCTACGACAAGTTCTTGCGCGTCCACGGCGTCGACCCGGCGAAGTCAGCGATGTTCGAGGATCTCGCCCGCAACCTCGTGGTGCCGCACCAGCTCGGCATGACGACGGTGCTGGTGGTGCCCGACGGCGCCAAGGAAGTGGTGCGCGAGGACTGGGAGCTGGAAGGCCGCGATGCGGCCTATGTGGATCATGTGACGGATGATCTGACGGGATTTTTGCAGCGACTGTCACTACCAAAATAGGTCGTCATACCCGCGAAGACGGGTATCCAGTACGCTGCGGCCTATCGGCTGAAAACTACCTGCTCTGGAATACTGGGTCACCCGCCTTCGCGGGTGACGACGGCGGAGGAGCCTTGACTCTCCTCGCCCAAATCCCGAAAAAGCCGGTCAAGTCAGCCCGAAATCGCCTGAGGAAATCCCGATGTCCCTGTCCGCGCTCGAATCCACCGTCAACACCGCCTTCGATGCCCGCGACGGCATTTCGACGTCGACTAAAGGCGAGGTTCGCGAGGCGGTCGATTCCGCGCTGGAGCTGCTCGACAAGGGCGAGACCCGCGTCGCCGAGCGCGGGGCTGACGGCAAGTGGAAGGTCAACCAGTGGCTGAAGAAGGCGGTGCTGCTGTCGTTCCGCCTCAACGACATGAGCGCGATCCCCGGCGGCCCGGGCAAGGCGTCGTGGTGGGACAAGGTGCCGTCGAAGTTCGAGGGCTGGGGCGAGAACCGTTTTCGCGATGCGGGCTTCCGCGCCGTGCCCGGCGCGATCGTGCGCCGCTCGGCCTTCATCGCCCGCAACGTCGTGCTGATGCCGTCCTTCGTCAATCTCGGCGCCTATGTCGATGAGAGCACCATGATCGACACCTGGTCGACCGTCGGAAGCTGCGCGCAGATCGGCAAGCGCGTGCATATTTCCGGCGGCGTCGGCATCGGCGGCGTGCTGGAGCCGTTGCAGGCCGAGCCTGTGATCGTCGAGGATGATTGCTTCATCGGCGCGCGCAGCGAGGTGGCGGAAGGCGTCATCGTGCGCAGGGGCGCGGTGCTGGCGATGGGCGTGTTCCTCGGCGCCTCCACCAAGATCGTCGACCGCGCCACCGGCGAGATTTTTGTCGGCGAGGTCCCGGAATATTCCGTCGTGGTCCCCGGCGCGCTGCCCGGCAAGCCGCTGCCGAACGGCCAGCCCGGCCCCTCGACGGCCTGCGCCGTGATCATGAAGCGCGTCGACGAGCGCACCCGCGCTAAGACCAGCATCAACGAACTGCTGCGGGACTAGGATCGAACCCGGGTCTTTCCCGCGCGACTAACGTACCGGATTTCCGGCGCACGCCTCCGGAGCATCGCGTATGGACTGGACCTGGTACCTGTTCCGCTTTGACGGCCGCATCAGCCGCGCCAAAACGTGGCTGGCGATACCGGTGCTGTTTGGCTTGACGACGACCGTGGGGCTGACGATCATTGCGATGCACGGCCTGTTCGGCCGCGCCGCACCCGTTCATTTCGGCGGCAGCGACCTCTTCAAGCTGGTGGATCCGGACGCCTGGCGGTCCCTGACATGGTCCGACCTGCCCCGGCTACTGGCGAAGCTGGTCGGCAACTCGCTGCTGATCTGGGTCTATTTCGCGACGTCCATCAAGCGGCTGCATGACCGCGACAAGAGCGGCTGGTGGATGGTGCCGTTCTTCGCGGTCCCCGGCCTTTACAATCAGTTCGCAGACCGGCTCCCCGATTCCTACGCCGATCTGCCGCTGTCCGCCGCAGCGCTCGGTCTCGGCCTGTGGGGCTTTGTCGAGATGTATGGCCTGAACGGCTCGCGCAAGACCAACCGGTTCGGCGCCGACCCGCTGGCGCCGGAGCCACCGCGCGATACGCGCCCGCCCTGGGACCAGCAGAGCGAGATCGAAATGGAGCCGCACAAGGCTGGCCCGCCGCCAAATTGGCGTGTTAAACCGGGCTATGAATGACGCCGTTTCCATTACCCGCGACCTCGTCCGCTGCCCCTCCGTTACCCCTGCCGATGCCGGCGCGCTCGGCGTCCTCGAGCGCCTGCTGAAAGACGCCGGCTTCGAAGTGCATCGCGTCACCTTCAGCGAGCCCGGCACCGCCGACATCGACAATCTCTACGCCCGGATCGGGACTGAAGCGCCGCACATTACCTTTGCCGGACATACCGACGTGGTGCCGCCCGGCGACGAAGCCGCCTGGACGCTCGGCGCATTCTCCGGCGAGGTGAAGGACGGCTTTCTCTATGGCCGCGGCGCGGTCGACATGAAGGGCGGCATCGCCTGCAGCGTCGCAGCGGTGCTGCAATATCTCACCGACAACGGCGGCAAACCAAAGGGTTCGATCTCGTTCCTGATCACAGGGGACGAGGAAGACATTTCCGTCAACGGTACCGTCAAGCTGTTGAAGTGGTGCGCCGAGCGCGGCGAGAAATTCGACCATTGCGTGCTCGGCGAGCCGTCCAATGTCGAGGTGCTGGGCGACTGCATCAAGATCGGCCGCCGCGGCTCGCAATCCGGCACGCTGTATGTCGACGGCGTGCAGGGCCACGTCGCCTATCCGCACCGCGCTTCGAACCCGGTGCCGGATATTTCCAGGCTGATCGTCGCGATATCGGACGAACCGCTCGATCACGGCAGCGCGCAGTTTCCGGCGTCGAACCTGGAATTCACCTCCGTCGACGTCGGCAACACCGCCAGCAACGTCATCCCTGGCCAGGCCCGTGCTAAGTTCAACATCCGCTACAACGACAACCATACCCAGGAAACGCTGCGGGAACTGGTCGAAGCGCGGCTGGCAAAGGCCTGCGGCAACCGCATCCGCGCCCGCATCGTCTGGGAATATTCCAACTCCAACGTGTTCGTGACAAAGCCCGGCGCCTTCACCGACCTCGCCGTCAGCGCGATCGAGGAAGTGACGGGACGCAAGCCCGAGCTGTCGACGAGCGGCGGCACGTCGGATGCGCGCTTCATTTCCAGCTATTGTCCGGTGATCGAATTCGGCCTGGTCGGCCAGACCATGCACCAGATCGACGAGCGCACGCCGGTGTCGGATCTGGAGAAGCTGACGAAGGTGTATCGCGGGGTGCTGGACAGGTATTTCGCCTAGCTCACAACTCTCTCCGTCATGGCCGGGCTTGTCCCGGCCATGACGGAGGGTGGGCCGGTTCAATAGTCTACCTTGACCAGATACAGCCCGTCCGGCGGCGCGACGGGGCCGCAGGCGGCGCGGGCTCGGGCGGCTAAAGCGGCGGCGAGATCGTCGGCAGTCCAGCGGCCTTCGCCGACCCAGACCAGCGAGCCCACCATCGAGCGCACCTGGCTGTGCAGGAACGAGCGCGCGGAGGTGAGGATCGAGATTTCGTCGCCCTGCCTGACGACATCGAGCTGGTCGAGCGTCTTCTCCGGCGATTTCGCCTGGCATTCGGTATCACGAAACGTCGTGAAATCGTGCTTGCCCAGCAGGCGTTGCGCAGCAACGTGCATCGCGTCGGTATCGAGGCGGCGCGGCACGCGCCAGCTACGCTTGATGTCGAGCGCGAGGTTGGCGCGGTGGTTGGTGATGCGGTAGCGGTAATGCCGCTTCTTCGCCGAGAAGCGCGCCTCGAAATCATCGGCAACGACTTCCGCCGAGAGCACGCCGATCGGATGCGGCCGCAGATGTGCGTTCAACCCGTCGCGCAGCCGACCCGGCGGAAACGTCTTTGCGATATCGCAATGCGCAACCTGCGCCAGCGCGTGGACGCCGGCATCGGTGCGGCCCGACCCGTGGACGCGCGCGTCCTCGCCGCAGATCGCCTTCACTGCGGCTTCCATCGCGCCCTGCACGGTCGGCGCGTTGTCCTGGATCTGCCAGCCGGAAAACGGCGTGCCGTCATATTCGATGATGAGCTTGTAGCGGGGCATCAGGGCACGACGATCGGCTGCTTGTCATGGCCGGGCTTGACCCGGCCATCCATCTCCTTCGCAAGACTCTTGCGAAGATAGATGGATACGCGGGTCAAGCCCGCGTATGACGATTTGAGTGTGCGGCGATATTCAAACAAACCGCGCACCCGTCTTCAGCGGCGTCCCGCGCAAGAAATCCGCAGCCTTCATCGGCGCCTTGCCGGCGCGCTGCAATTCCGAAATGCGGATCGCGCCGTCGCCGCAAGCGATGGTGAGGCGATCGTCGAGCACCTCGCCGGGCGCGCCCGCGCCTTTCGCCGGTTCGCAGCGCAGAATCTTGAGCCGCGCCGGCTCGCCATCGCCTGCGAGCTCGCACCAGGCGCCGGGGAACGGCGACAGGCCGTGAATATGCCGCAGCACCTCGCGCGCCGGACGCCGCCAGTCGATCCGCGCTTCGGCCTTCTCGATCTTGGCGGCGTAGGTGACGCCGTCTTCGCTCTGCTTGGTGAGTTGCAAGCCGCCACGCGCCAGCGCGCCCATTGCGCGCACCATCAAATCCGCGCCGAGCGGCGCCAGGGCATCGTGCAGATCGGCTGCCGTCATGGTGTCCGTGATCGGCAACCGCTCCGCCATCGCGACGTCGCCGGTATCGAGGCCGACATCCATCTTCATCACCATCACGCCGCTCTCGGCATCGCCGGCCATGATCGCGCGGTTGATCGGCGCGGCGCCGCGCCAGCGCGGCAGCAGCGAGCCGTGCAGGTTGAAGCAGCCGAGCGGCGGTGCATCGAGAATGGCCTGCGGCAGGATCATGCCGTAGGCGACGACGACAGCCGCATCCGTCTGATGTGCGCGGAATTCTTCCAGCGCTTCCGGCGTCTTCAGCGTGCCCGGTGTCAGCACCGGAATGCCGAGCCGCCGCGCCTCCTGCTCCACCGGGCTCTGCTGCAGCTTCATGCCGCGCCCCGCAGGCTTTGGCGCGCGGGTGTAGACGGCCACGACCTCATGGCCGTGGGCCACGAGTTCGAGCAGCGTCGGCACCGCGAAATCGGGCGTGCCCATGAAGATCAGGCGAAGGGACATGAGGTCGAAGCATCCCCGAGCGGATTTAGATTTTTACTCCGTCATGGCCGGGCTTGTCCCGGCCATCCACGTCTTTGCTGCAAGAAAGAAAGGCGTGGATGCCCGGTCAAGCCCGGGCATGACGGCGAGGGAGTGGCGGTCTACTCCGCCGCGCGCTTGGCGGCCTTCGTAAACTTCTTGATCACGCGGTCGCGCTTCAGTTTTGACAGATAGTCGACGAACAGCACGCCATTGAGGTGGTCGATCTCGTGCTGGATGCAGGTGGCGAACAGCCCCTCGGCGTCTTCCTCGTGCACCTTGCCGTCGAGATCGGTGAAGCGGATGCGGACCTTCGCCGGGCGCTCGACCTCCTCGTAATATTCGGGAATCGAAAGGCAGCCCTCCTCGTAGACCGATAATTCCTTGGACGAAGAGATGATTTCCGGGTTGATGAAGACGCGGGGCTTCGGATTGATCTCGCCGCTTTCGTCCTTCTTGGCGAGGTCCATCGTGATCAGCCGCACGGGTTGCGCGACCTGGATCGCCGCCAGCCCGATGCCGGGGGCTTCGTACATGGTCTCGAACATGTCGTCGGCGAGCTTGCGAGTCTCCGCCGTCACCTTCTCGACGGGCTTGGAGACCAGCCGAAGCTGCTTGTCCGGCAGGATGATGATTTCTCTGAGGGCCATGACGCGCGATTTAAGCTGCTGATTTGCCGGGGTCAATCCGCCCGCGCGGCCGTTAAGGCCACGTTAACCATGATTTTTAAGGCGGCATTAACCACGAAAATTAAGGCATCGTTTACCATAAATGTTCCCTCTTCGTTCGCGAAAGCGGGCGAATCGGGCTACAAGTCGCGCATGAACGAAATCCTCCTCACCGTCGGCGAGCTGCCAATCCATGTCGGCGAGGCCCTGACGGGTTTCGGCGCGCTGGCTTTGGTGCTGCTGCTGGTGATCGCCATCGTCATCGCCCGCTCCGGCCGCCGCGGCGCGGAGCTGGCGATGGCGCAGGCGATTCGCGCCGACGAGCTGGAGGAGCGCCTGAGCGAGATGCTGCGGGCGCAGAGCGAGTCCACCGGGCGGGTCGACGCGATGGCGCAGGCGCTGGTGGGCCGCCAGTCCGAAATGACGCGCGCGGTCAACGAGCGGCTGGATTCGGTGACGCACCGCGTCGGCCAGTCGATGGAAGCGACCACGCGCCACACCACGGACAGTCTGCGCGTGCTGCATGAGCGGCTCGGCATCATCGACAACGCCCACAAGAACCTCACCGACCTGACGTCTCAGGTGACGACGCTGCGCGACGTGCTCGCCAACAAGCAGTCGCGCGGCGCGTTCGGCCAGGCGCGGATGGAAGCGATCGTGCAGGACGGCATGCCGCAGGGCGCCTACGAATTCCAGTACACGCTCTCGACCGGCAAGCGGCCGGACTGCGTGGTTTTCCTGCCCGACCAGCGGCCGCTCTGCATCGACGCAAAGTTCCCGCTGGAAGCGATGACCGCGCTGCACGACGCGCGCAGCGACGAGGAAAAGAAATTCGCCACGCAGCGGCTGCGCAACGACGTGATGAAGCACGTCAACGACATCGCCGAAAAGTACCTCATCCCCGGCGAGACCCAGGACACCGCGCTGATGTTCGTGCCGTCGGAATCGGTCTACGCCGAGATTCACGACGGCTTTGACGACGTGATCCAGAAGGCCTACCGCGCCCGCGTCGTGCTGGTGTCGCCCTCGCTGTTGATGCTGGCGATCCAGGTGATGCAGCAGATTTTGAAAGACGCGCGGATGCGCGACGCCGCCGACCAGATCCGCACCGAAGTGCTCAACCTCGGGGACGATCTCAACCGCCTGCGCGACCGCGTGCTCAAGCTGCAGAAGCATTTTGGCGACGTCAACGAGGATGTCCGGCAGATATTGATCTCCGCCGACAAGATCGAAAAGCGCGCCGGGCGGATCGAGGAGCTGGATTTCAGCAAGACGGACAGGCCGGTGGAAGTGCCCCGCTTCGTCAAGAACGAAACGTCCGAGCTGTTCCCGGTGCCGCGCAAACTGCAGGCGGGGGAGTAGAACACTTGCCGCGCAGCAGCCACACATTTAGCTGTCATCGCCCGGCTTGACCGGGCGACCCAGTATCCCAGAGGCGGTCGATGGGAGCACGCAGCTACTACGTCTACATCCTCGCCAGCCGCATCGGTGGCACGCTTTACATCGGCGTGACGAATGACCTCGTCCGCCGCGTCGCCGAGCACAAGTTGAAGATGGCCGAGAGCTTCACCAAGAAGCACGAGGTGACTCGGCTGGTCTATTTCGAAAACTTTAATCAGATCGAGTATGCGATCCAGCGCGAGAAGCGGCTCAAGAAATGGCCGCACGCCTGGAAGATCGCGCTGATCGAGAAAGACAATCCCGACTGGATGGATCTCTACCCGGAGATCGCGGGGCCATTGTAGCGTTTCGGATGGGCCTCTGGGATACTGGGTCGCCCGGTGAAGCCGGGCGATGACAGTCTTTTTGTTGCAGAATCTGCTAACACCCTTTCATGACCGCACCCGAAGCTACCTCTACGACTGAAAAATCCCCCGCCCCCACCTGGCGCGAGAGCCTCGCCGTCTACCTGCAGCCGCGCGTGCTGATTGTGCTGATGCTCGGGTTTTCCTCCGGGCTGCCGCTCGCCCTTTCAGGCTCCACGCTGCTGGTGTGGATGCGCGAATCCGGCGTCGATCTCGGCACGATCGGGCTGTTTGCGCTGGTCGGCACGCCCTACACGCTGAAATTCATCTGGGCGCCGCTGGTCGATGCGCTGCATGTGCCGCTTTTCACGCGCGCGTTCGGCCGTCGCCGCGGCTGGCTGGTGTTTTCGCAACTGCTATTGATCGGCGCGATCCTGCTGCTGGCGCTGACGGATCCGGCGCGCTCGCCGCTGTTCGTCGCGCTGGGCGCGCTGCTGGTGGCGGCCATGTCCTCGACGCAGGACATCGTGGTCGATGCGTTCCGCGTCGAGAGCCTGCCCGAGAGCGAGCAGGCCGCCGGCATGGCGTCCTATGTCGCGGCCTATCGGATCGGCATGCTGATCTCGACCGCCGGCGTGCTGTTTCTGGTCAGCGCGTTTGAGAGCACCGGCATCGGCCGCCATGCCGCCTGGATGTGGGGCTATGTCGCGATGGCGGCTTTGGTGCTGATCGGCACCATCACGGCGCTGCTCGCCACCGAGCCCGAGCAGTCGGTACGCGCGGAAGCCGCCACGCGCGACGAGGACGCATTCACGCGCGTGGCGCATGCGGCCGTCGGCGCGTTCTCCGAGTTCCTCGCCCGCAAATACGCCTGGGTGGCGCTGGCGTTCGTGGTGCTGTTCAAGTTCACCGACGCATTCTCCGGCACGATGACCGCGCCGTTCGTGATCGACCTCGGCTTCACCCGCAACGACTATGCCGCCATCGTCAAGGGCGTCGGCCTGATCGCGACCCTCGTCGGCGGTTTTGCCGGCGGATATCTGGCGCGGCGCTATTCGCTGGTCGCAAGCCTGTGGATCGGTGGCGTGCTGCAGGCGCTTTCCAACCTGGTATTCGCCTGGCTCGCCTATGTCGGCGTCAATCAATGGGCGCTGGCCGCCGCGATCTCCGCGGAAAATTTCACCGGCGCGATCGGCACCGTGATCTTCGTCGCCTATCTCTCGGCGCTGTGTCAGAACCCGCTGCACACGGCGACGCAATACGCGCTGCTCACGGCGCTCGCCGCCGTCGGGCGCACCTATCTGTCATCCGGCGCCGGCTATGTGGCAGAGACGACAGGATGGCCGCTGTTCTTCATGATCTCGGTGCTGGTTGCGGTGCCGAGCCTGATCCTGCTGGCCTGGCTGCAGCGGCGCGGGCATTTCGAAATCGTCGGGCCGGTGAAGGTGTAGGCCCGCAGGCGTCTGCAAACTCGATTGTCGTCCCCGCGAAGGCGGGGACCCGGTATTCCAGAGCAGTTGCGATTCAATCGAGAGAGCGCGGCGTACTGGATCGTCCGGTCAAGCCGGACGATGACGGCGAATTCTGTGGCAATGGCAGCCCCACCTCAGTGCTTCGTCACCACGCTCCACTTCGTGATCACGGCCTCGCTCGTCTGCCCGGCTTCCTGCGCGCAGGCGACTTCGTCGACCTTCACGGAAATTTCCTTGCCGACGAAATTCTTCAATTGCGCGGCTTGGGCGTCGCTGTTGGTGACGAGTTGGAACGTCTCGGGGCCGGTTTCCAGATTGCACAGCCCGCTCGGCGGCGGCAGGCGGCGCGGTGCGCTGGTGATCTGGTAGGTCTGCGGGCGCTTGCTGCGTTTGCTGCCCTTCATGGCGTTGAGTTCGCCCGACAGCACGTCACCGGCATTGATCGGCTTGCCGGGCTTCGGTTCGGCCTGCGCCCATGCTGACGGCGCGAGAGCCAACGTCGCGGCAGCCGCCATCGTGAACACAATACAGGAGCGCTTGCCGAATCGTGGTTTCGTCATGTCGATCAGTTCCGTCGTGTTGGCTAGAACAGCGTTCGCTGCCGCATGGCAGCCGATAGCGTACCTTCGTCGAGATAATCAAGCTCGCCGCCGACAGGCACGCCATGCGCCAGCCGGGTGACCTTGACGTTGGCGTCTTGCAGGAGGTCGGTGATGTAATGCGCCGTCGTTTGGCCATCAACCGTAGCATTCAGCGCCAGAACGATCTCGCTGACCTGCGATTCATGCGCGCGGGCCACCAGCGCATCGATGGTGAGATCCTGCGGACCGACGCCGTCAAGTGGCGACAATGTGGCGCCGAGAACGTGATAGCGGCCGCTGGTTGCGTTCGCCCGCTCCAGCGCCCAGAGATCGGCGACGTCGGCGACCACGACGATGGTGGAGGGGTCGCGCCTGGGATCAGTGCACACCGTGCAGGGATTTTGGGTGTCGATATTGCCGCAGGTCTTGCAGACCTGGATCTTGTCGATCGCAACCTGCAGCGCGCCGGCCAGTGGCGTCATCAGCGCCTCGCGCTTCTTGATCAGATGCAGCGCCGCGCGCCGCGCCGAGCGCGGCCCCAGACCAGGAAGCCGCGCCAGCAATTGGATCAGGCGTTCGATTTCGGGGCCGGCAACGCTGGCAGCCATTTCAGCCGAGACCGAGAAGTCCGGGCGGCAGCCCGAGCCCGCCGGTCAGCGACTGCATTTTTTCCATCGCCGCGGTTTCCGCCTTGCGCCGCGCATCGCCATGCGCGGTCACCAGCAGGTCTTCCAGCACTTCGCGCTCTTCCGGCTTCATCAGCGAGGGATCGATCTTGACGCCCTTCACTTCCATCTTCGCGGTCATGCGCACGGCGACCAGCCCGCCGCCGGAAATGCCCTCGACTTCGAGATTGCCGAGTTCTTCCTGCATCGCCTGCATCTTGGACTGCAGTTGCGCCGCCTGCTTCATCATGCCGAGAAAATCAGCCATCGTTCGTCCTCTGGAGAGCCGGGTCAGTCGTCGTCGCTGTCGGCGTTCTCGTTCAACTCATCAGCGTTAATATCGGATTCCGGCGGCTCGGCGGCAAGCCTGCGCACCTCGACCACCTTGGCGCCGGGAAACCGCGCCAATACCTCCTGCACGCGCGGATCAGCTTCCGCGGCGCGGGCGTGCTCGTTGCGCGCCTGCTCGTTCTGCGCGCGCAGCGTCGGCTGGCCGGCCTCGTTGGAGACGATCACGGTCCAGCGCCGCCCGGTCCATGCTTCCAGCTTGCGGGAGAGGTCGTTGACCATGCCGCGCGCCGCGTGGCGTTCCAGCGCCACCTCCAGCCGCCCGTCTTCGAAACGAACCAGGCGCATGTCGGATTCCAGCGCCTGCTTGGTCAGGATATCCCGCTTCTCGCCGGCCAGCGCCACGAGCTGCGGAAAAGTCGTGAGCCGCAGCGCGGGCGCCGACTCGGCCTGCGCCGACGGAGCCACCATTTGCGGCCGCGCGGAGGCTTCCGCGCCGGAACGGGGCGATGAGGGCGTCCGCATCGGCGACGGGGCCGACATCGAAGATACCGGTGCGGTGGACGCCGCCCGTGACGGCGCCGCGCCGCCGGAGGCGATTTGCGTACCGCCGCCGTTGGCGTCGAGCATCTTGATCGCTTCGTCCGGCGTCGGGAGGTCGGCGACATAGGCGATGCGGACCAGCACCATTTCGGCGGCGGCCGCCGGCCGGGTCGCGGTCTGAACTTCTGTGATGCCCTTGAGCAGCATCTGCCACATCCGAGACAGCACCCGCATCGAAAGTTTTGCGGCGAACTCGCGGGCGCGAACCCGCTCGGTTTCGCCGAACGCGACATTGTCGGCGGTGCCGGGAACGATCTTCACCCGCGTGACGAAATTGACGAATTCGGCGAGATCCGACAGCACCACGACCGGATCGGCGCCGACATCGTATTGCGAACGGAATTCACCAAAGGCGCTGGCGATGTCGCCGCGCGCCAAATGCTCGAACAGGTCGATCACCCGGGTACGGTCGGCGAGCCCCAGCATCTGCCGCACGGCATCGGCGCTGACCAGACCCGCTGCATGCGCGATCGCCTGGTCGAACATCGACAGTGAATCGCGCACCGAACCTTCGGCGGCGCGCGCGATGATGCCGAGCGC
>CADEDX010000068.1:14404-18040 GCA_902826195.1 uncultured Bradyrhizobium sp.
GGCGCGTAGCGCACGCTGTCATTGATCTGGCGGACGTCGTCGACGCCGGTGTGGGAAGCGGCGTCCATCTCGAGGATGTCCATATGCCGGCTTTCCATGATCGCCTGGCAGTGCACGCCGAGATCCGGCATGTGGATGGTTGGGCCCTTCACCGAGCCATCCGGCTTCTCATAGTTGAGCGCACGAGCGAGGATTCGCGCGGTGGTGGTTTTGCCCACGCCGCGGACGCCGGTCAGGATCCAAGCCTGCGGAATCCGGCCCGTTTCGAACGCGTTCGAGACGGTGCGGACCATGGCCTCCTGGCCGATCAGGTCGTCAAAGCTGGATGGGCGGTATTTTCGCGCCAGCACCCGGTAAGGCTTGGCCGTCTCGGCGCCGTCTGACTTGTGGGGGGGAGCGCCAGCATCACTCATCGGTCGATCCGCAATTGATTGTCTCTCGGGGCCGGCTTGCGGAACGGAGCGAAATCGGCGCCAACGGGCGAACTTTGCCGCCGCAATGCGCGATTCGCTCGAAAAACAGGTAGGAGACTGACGAGCGACCCGATCCGGACCTCGTTAGGGCTGCTTCCTTCCGGACCTGACCCGGTTGGCGAGTGGCTCGTCCACCGCCAATCTCCCGGTCCTTATTTGGGGCCAAAAGGGCCGGAAAGCAAGCGGACTCAATCCGGGCCATGCACCGAAACCACCCCTGTTTCGTCATGCCCGGGCTTGACCCGGCCTTCTACGTCTTGCTTGTTCCAGTCCAGCGCAAAAAAGACGTGGATGCCCGGGGCATGGGCGAGCGGAAGCGACGCCGTCCTTCGGACGTCTATGCCCGGACATGACGAAGGAACAAGCATGCCATCGGACGCCTGGTCGCTGCACTCCCAGCTCAAGAAAGACACGATCGACATCGGCGACCTGCCGCTGTGCAAGGTGCTGGTGATCAAGGATGCGAATTACCCGTGGCTGCTGCTGCCGTCACGCCGGGAGGGCGCGGTGGAAATCATCGACCTCGACGAGGTCGCGCAGGGCCAGCTGATGACCGAGATCTCGCGGGTGTCGCGCGCCCTCAAAGAGATCACCAAATGCGACAAGCTGAATGTCGCGGCACTGGGCAATCTGGTGCCGCAACTGCATGTCCACGTCATCGCGCGCCGCACGAGCGATGCGGCGTGGCCACGCCCGGTCTGGGGCGTGATGCAGCCGCTGGCGCATGACGCCGAAGAAGTCCAGAATTTCATCAACGCGCTTCGCCGCAAGATCTGGTTGGGTTGAAAAAAATGTCCGCATTCGACGCATATCCATTAGGCAAGCCCGCTTTCGTTACCCACACCATCGATCGGGCAGCTCATTTCCGCACCAACGACGAAAAATTGTTCGCGCTGGAAGGCCAGAGCAACGCGCGGGCCTATGTGGTCTACCGCGACTCGCTCGTCATGAAGCAGGACGAGAGCGGCCCTCGCGCGCTGCTCTCGATCAAGGAAGCGCTGGAGTACGGCGCCAATCCCGGCACCATCTTCCTGGGGTTACGCGATGGCGCGCCACTGTTCGGCATGGGCATGTCGGCGGCTGCCGCCGAAAAACTGGTCGGCCGCAGCGACGTCGCGGTCACGGAACTGCGCGGCATGGCGATGCAGGGTCTGGTGCCGATCGACCAGCTATCGTCGATCGCGATGGCAAAATCGCTGGTGAGCTGGCACCAGCGCCACGGATTCTGCGCCAATTGCGGCGCGCGCACCGCGATGAAGGAAGGCGGCTGGAAGCGCGAATGCGCCAGCTGCAAGGCCGAGCATTTCCCGCGCACCGATCCGGTCGTGATCATGTTCGTCAGCCTCGGCGACAAGGCGCTGCTCGGCCGGCAGAAGCAGTTCATGCCCGGCATGTATTCGTGCCTCGCCGGCTTTGTCGAAGCCGCCGAGACCATCGAGGACGCCGTGCGCCGCGAGATTCTGGAAGAATCCGGCATCCGCGTCACCGACGTGAATTACTACATGACGCAGCCCTGGCCCTATCCGTCGTCGCTGATGATCGGCTGCACCGCGCGCGCGATCAGCGAGGAGATCGTCGTCGACCGCGTCGAGCTTGAGGATGCGCGCTGGTTCGACCGCGCCGAACTGGCCTTGATGCACAAGCGGCAGCATCCCGACGGCCTGTTTGCAGCCCATCCGTTCGCCATCGCCCATCATTTGATCGGGCAATGGCTGCATGGCGGCGGTTAACAGGGAACTGACATCGGCTTGCCCAATTGACCCGGTTCGATCGAGTTGTTCGGCGGGCTTGGGGCTTGAACGGACACAACGGGTCCACGCATGAGTTTTCAGAACAAGGCGCCGAAAATGCCACCTCGTATTCTCTGCATCGGCATGCCGGTGCGCGACCTCACCTTCCATACCCCAGGTGTTCCCGGGCGCGGTTCCAAGGAGAACGCCACCGCGTTCGACGAGATCTGCGGCGGCAACGCGCTCAACGGCGCGATCGGGATTGCCCGGCTCGGCGGCCGCGCCTCGATCTGCGGCCCGATGGGCGACGCCAGCGAGACTTCAAGCCGTTTCATCTTCGACCAGATGGCGAAGGAAGGCATAGAGACCAAACACCTGATCCACATGGAGGGGCTGGTAACGCCGATCTCGGCGGTCATGATCGATCCCTCCGGCGAGCGCACCATCGTGACCTTCCGCGATCCAAAGCTGTGGCAGGTGAAGCTGCCCGACTTCGACACGCTGCTGGACGATTGCGCCGCCATCCTCACCGAGAGCCGCTGTGCTGAGTTCTGCACAGAGCTTTGCGCCGAGGCCGTGCTGCGCGGCATTCCCGTGATCGTCGATGTCGACCGGGCGATGTCGCTGCGCGAGGGCCTATTGAACGCCTCCACGCACCTGGTGTTCTCCAGCGAGCCGCTGCAGGAGACGGCAGACGTCACCGACGACGCCCAGGCGCTGAAGAAGATCGCCAAGCTGACAGGCTCGTTCCTGGCGGGGACCCGCGGCCCGAGGGGCACGATCTGGCTCGACGAGAAGGGCGAGATCCAGGAGACCCCGGCCTTCCCGGTCCACACGGTGGATACGCTGGGCGCTGGCGACGTCTTCCACGGCGCCCTGGCGCTGGCCATCACCGAAAAGCAGGAGCTGCCGCAGGCCCTGCGATTCGCCTCGGCGGCCGCAGCGCTGAAATGTACCCGCTTCGGTGGCGCCTTCGCTGCCCCGCAACGTGCTGAAGTTGAACAGCTTTTGGCGGCTGGCAAGGCTTCAGACCGGACCTCCGCTGGTTAATAGATGGGCTTGCTATAGAAGATTTTTCTATATATTAGGGTATCAAACCTCATCTATGGAACATTCTTCTCATGACTGACCTCGCCGTTCAGCTTCCTGAAGCCAACCGCCGCTTGGATGCGATCGATCGCAAGATCCTGACCGTGCTGCAGGAGGACGCCTCCCTGTCGGTCGCTGAAATCGGCGACCGGGTCGGGCTGTCGTCGACGCCGTGCTGGAAGCGGATCCAGCGGCTGGAGGCCGACGGGGTGATCCTGCGCCGGGTGGCGCTGGTCGACCAGAACAAGATCGGGCTCGGCATTTCCGTGTTCGTCTCGGTCGAAAGCTCCGACCATTCCGAGACCTGGCTGAAGACCTTCGCCGGCGCCGTCAGCGCCATGCCC
>CADEDX010000069.1:0-1177 GCA_902826195.1 uncultured Bradyrhizobium sp.
GCGCCTTGAGCGTGCGCGCGGCCGAACGCCTCCGCGCCGCCGGGTTTTCCTGCCCGATCGTCAGCGTTGGCTCCACCCCGACAGCGCTATCCGCCCGCGCCATGGACGGCGTTACGGAAGTCCGCTGCGGCGTATATGTATTCTTCGATCTGTTCATGACCAATGTCGGCGTTTGCTCGATCGATGATATTGCCCTTTCGGTGCTGACGACCGTGGTGAGCCATCAGTCGGAAAAAGGCTGGATCATTGTCGATGCGGGATGGGCGGCGATGAGCCGAGATCGCGGCACGGCTCGTCAGCGCCGTGACTACGGATACGGGATCGCGTGCGACCTGGCGGGGCGCCCGATCGAGGGAGACCTCGTCATGGTCGCGGCAAATCAGGAGCACGGAATCCTCGCCGCGACGAACGGGCCTTCCTCTTCTGTTGCAGATCGCTTTCCGATCGGTACACGGCTTCGAATACTTCCCAGCCACGCCTGTGCAACCGGAGTCCAATTTTCCGAATACCATGTCCCCACGGAAAACGGCATGGAGACATGGCGGAGGTTCAATGGCTGGTGATATCGACGCAGGAACCCTCGCGGAACAGGGCAGGCCCGCCTCCATCGTCCCGATAGACATCATTGCAATTCAGAACGATTCCGTACCACCTATTTGGCGGATGCAAGGCGCAGCGCTCCATCGATCCACGCCCGCGACATTCACGGTTTAAGGAAGGGCAAAGGCGTTATTATCGCGCGCGGATGCGCGCGACCCGGTGGCTCTCGACTCGCCGGGTCATCTACGCGCTCTGCGCAGTCCTGACGACGACCACCTTGTCGTCTTGCGCATGGTCCTGCGCGGCCTGCCGCTTGAGATATTCGCGGCGCAGGCCGATCTCGTCGCGTACGAATTCATAGCCGAGCTTGAAAGTATCCAGCCCGTCGCTCGAAATGGTACCGTCGCGTAGGCCGATCACCACGCCGCGCAAGATGGTTTCCAGTTCGTCCTGCAGTTCGTCGAGCGCGTCCAGCGATTTGGCATATTCCATGCGCTCGCCGACATCGAGAATGGCGGTCGCGAGCTGGCTGGCTTTTTCCGGCGCGACTCGCGTCACCTTGGTGTAGATCGCGGCAAAGATCGAACCAATGATACAGACAGCGGCCAGCCCGACATAGATCGGTTCACTGTAGCGC
>CADEDX010000069.1:1200-18005 GCA_902826195.1 uncultured Bradyrhizobium sp.
ATTCGTCGTTGATGTATTCGGCGGCGCCCGGATGCGCCACGATGAAGGCGTCCTTGTCGGTAGCTGCCGGCTCGATCTTGGACGCGAAGCCGTCGGGTAGCGCCAGCTCGGTCTTGTTCTCGTAGATGATCCGGGCGAGGTCGGCGACTGTTGCGGCCGGAAGCTTGGACTGGGCGACCAACAGCCACTCCAGCCCGATGGTGTCGAGGTCTTCCTCGGGCACCGCGGGCGAGGCCGACAGCATGCCGATCGCCACCGTTTCCTCCGAAATGGCCGGATTTTTTCTGGCGATCGACTTTACGGAGTCGATCCCGTTAAGGGTGAAACCGCCGCGCCTGGCGATTGGCTCGTAGCTCTTGTCCTTGACGACGTGCGAGGCGTGCGCGACCTTGATCACGGCGCCGAAACCCGCGGCGAACAGCTTGTCGAAGCTCGCGCCCGGCGGGGCCATCTGGATCCGGGCCGCCGCATCCGGGGTGTCCGGAAGTTCGAGGATATTGCGTACCAGCGCGACGCTGCTCTCGCTGTCGGCGATGACCGCGATCTTCTTTTTCTTCAGTTCAGCAACCGTCTTGATCTTCTTGCCGCCTGGGCTGATCAGCAAAAACAGGTCGTGATCGAGAATGGCGAGTGAACGGGCGCGCGGCGGAATTCTGGCGTCTGTGCGCAATATCGCCAGGTTTGCCTCCTTGCGGTCGAATTGCGAGAGCGCCTTGGCATTGTCGCCGTTGGACGCGATTTTGAGCCGCAGCCGCGAGGAATTATTTTTCAGCACCGTCGCCAGCCGGGCGGCGAAGCGCGCTTCGGGGCCATTTGGTTCGCCGACGGCAAACACCAGCGTCTCCGAATTACGCAGCCAGGTCCGGCCGCCCCACACCACAGCGGCGGTCAGGATCAGGGTCAGGACGGAAAACAGCAAGATCTGGGTTCGGTTGCTCTTGACGACGCGCAAACGGCGACGCGGCATTTCCGGATGCGGCGTTGCGGCTTCAGCGCTCATGGCTCTTACCCGGTGATCCACGGACGTATCGCCGCCAGGCAGGCCGCAGACCGTCCGAATGAATTCGTAAATACCTAGAAAAGAACGATAATTTTGCCTGCCGGGAATGATAGTCCGCTCCTATGGGATTGCAAACCGCCCCCTTCGGTAACCTTACCCCGAAGGGTGATGCCGTTCGTCGGTGCCGCAGTATCGCAGTTCCGCCACACCGTGCTAATTTCAGACTACCCACAGGTGCATTCCGCAGCGGGAGATGTCATAAATCATGGCCACCTTCGAATAGTCCGGGTTTGAAAAGAACATTGCGCTGACAGCCTAGGCCCTGGTTTTTTTCGCTACCTCTTCAGTCCCAGCAAAGGGCGTCAGCTTTGTTGTTTCCTTCGATGTCGTCCTCGGTCCCGGTAGGTGCTCTGATAGGATGGATGCTGCTTCTGACCGTGAAGCACGTCATCGCCGACTTCATGTTACAAAACTCCTGGATGGCGATCGGCAAGGATCAAAAGACCGGCTGGGCCCTGCCGCTATTGGCGCATTGCTTGGTGCATCTCGCGGTATCATTGATGTTTATCCTGATCGTTGCGCCGCGATTCTGGTTCGTCGCCTTCATCGACTTCGCCATCCACATCACCGTCGATCGCATCAAGGGGATCATAGCTTCCCGGCTCGGCGTGACGCTGGAGAACGAGCATCCCTGGTTCTGGACACTGATCGGCGTCGATCAGGCGCTGCACCATCTCACCGGTTTCGGCCTGTCGATCTTCATGGCCGCAAACTAGGCCGATCCCTTCGTTCTCCGCCGGGATTGCAAGCCACAAATCCGCGCAGGCGCGAATCAAATCCCGAAAGACGATAGCAAGCTCTCCGGTGCACTACGGTTGGGCGTGGTTAACCTTTCGTTAGCGAATTGCGCTGCATCTTCCGGAAAGGGAGAACCCGCAATGTTTTCAAGCCGCGACGCATTCGAGAACGATTTCTGTCCGGTCCGCGACGAACTGCTCGGCGAGATGTATCGGGCCAATGCCAATGGCCTGCCGCTTCTGGTCGAGAGTGTCTCGTCCGACGTCCGTGCCATGCTGGCGCTGTTCTGCTATCGCCGTAGCCATCTGCACGCGCTGGCGGTTGCTATCGCGGCGAGCTGCACCGAACGTGAACTGGTCCATTTCGGCGGCCGGGTCGGGTCGACGCTCTACGCGCTGTCGCGCGAACCCGCCAACCGCTCAGGCTCGTCGTCATCCAGCAGCGGCCGCAAGCCGATCACGCTTTCGACCAAGCCCCTCTCGACCTTCAAGCCGATCGAGGACGAGGTCGATGATGAAGATCTTGCCGATGCGGTGACGGCGTAGGCTTGCTGTCGTTCCTGCGAACGCAGGAACCGATAGCCGCCCTCGGTGGCTATGGGAGGTATAGGCCACTTTGCTTCATCGATAGATCCCGCGGTATTGGTTCCTGCGTTCGCAGGAACGACACCGTTGCTACACCAGTACGGGCAGCCCATGCCGCTTCCGCGCCATCGTGCATTCGACGTCGCCGGGCATGCAGGTACGGCACACATCCGGCCTCACTTCATAGACCAGGCACGACGTTGCCTCACCGACCTTGCCCGACAGCGCCGAGCAGCGGTCGCCCTCACAGCGCATTCCCGATAGTCGTTCGTTGACAAATTGTTCCGGAATCAAGTCGAGCGCCGCATCGTCCTCGATCGTGAAGCGCGGCCAGTTCTGCGAGTAGCTGCAGCAGGCGCCGCAGGCCTGGCAGGGGCTTTCACTGTCGGCGACGATTCGGGACATGTGCAGCGTTTAGCCGCAAATCGCGGTCGCGGCCAGCCGGTAGGTTTTCTCAGATATCCTTCGGCGCTTCCCAGACCAGGCTGCGCCGCCATTTTGCGCGCAGGATGTCGCGCCGCTCCGGATATTTTTCGTCGTGGTACACCGCATCGACGACGCGATCGGTGCGGAAACTGCGGAAATCCTTGCGCAGTTCGCACCATGCCGCGAGGATTCTCACCGCTTCGTGATAGCCGACTGCGATCGGCCAGATCGTGCGCTGGCTGTCGCGGCCATGTTCGTCGCGATAGTTCAGCGTGATCTTTTTGCCCTCGTGAATCTGCGTTCGTGTCCGCACCATGTCGATTCGGTCGGGCTCCCGGTTCCAGGCGCGTCGCGCGCGACTGGCCGGCTCCAGCACGAAGGGGCGCAGCCGCTCCGGCACGGTTTCGGCGACTTTCGCCATCAGGTCCTGGGCGGCGCGTGCCAGCGCCGGATCGGCGTGGCCGACCACCCATTGCGCGCCGAGCACGCAGGCTTCGATCTCGTCAGGTGTGAGCATCAGCGGCGGCAGGTCGAATCCCTTTTCCAGGATGTAGCCGACACCGGCCTCGCCGCGGATCGGCACCCGCTGTTCGATCAGGGTCGTTATATCACGATAGATGGTTCGCTTTGACGTCTCGAGTTCAGCGGCGATGGCATCCGCCGTCAGGGGTTTGCGGGTGCGCCGAAGCACCTGGATGATCTGGAATAGCCGGTCGGCCCGTCGCATGGCTCGTGCTCTTTTCTGACAGCGTCTGCCCGATGCTGACAGCATGTTGGCAGCAGGGGGTGGGTATATCCGGACAACACCTCAAGTGAAGGGAATTTGTCCATGACGATTTTCAGCGAATTCGGCTTCCGGGAAAGCCGGGCACCTCTGGCGAAAGCCCGGGGATTTGCCTTCGAACAGCTCTTTTCCATCCACTCCGTCACCTGCGACCTGCGCTGGGCGATGGTTGAACTGGCGTTGTGCTCATTCACGGCAATTTGCGCATTGGCGCAAGAGCAACTCGTCTCGTGGCTTCGCAAGGCACGGAGGCCGCGGCCGGAGGGCCGCGGCGAGCATTGCTGCTGCTGACACCATGGTGGAAGCAGGGGGCCGCTAAGCCTCGGATCAAGTCGTTGGAAGATTGGAGACCAAGCATGATTGTCCTCTATGGCTTCGGCGCCGGTTTTGGCCTGCCGGAGATCAGCCCCTTCGTGACCAAAACCGAGGTCCAACTGAAGATGGCCGGTCTTGCCTATCGCAAGGAAAAGGCCAAGCCGCCGGCCTCTCCGAAGGGGCAGTTGCCCTACATCTTGGACGAGGCCGAGACGCTCGCCGATTCCACCTTCATCCGCGCGCATCTGGAAGCCAAGTATGGCTTCGATTTCGACGCGCCGCTCAGCCTGCAGGCGCGGGCGCAGGCCTGGGCGTTCGAGCGGATGATCGAGCACCATATCTATTGGGCGCTGATCGGCGCGCGCTGGGTCGATGCCGACAATTTTGCCAAGGGCCCTGCGCATTTTTTCGACGGCGCACCGGTTCACCTGCGGGAGAAGATGCGCGAAGACGCGCAATTCCGTGTCGCCGAGAACTATTTGCTCTCTGGCCTCGGCCGGCACGCGCCCGAAGAGGACACGGACCTCGCCGTCCGCTCGCTGTTTGCGCTCTCGGTCCAGCTCGGCGACAAGCCCTTTCTGATGGGCGAAACGCCCTGCGGCATGGACGCCGCCGCCTTCGGCGCGCTCGCCGGAATTTTGACGCCGTTCTTCGATTCGGCGCTCCGGCGGCGCACCGAGCAGTTCGCCAATCTCACCGCCTATGTCGACCGGATGATGCTGCTGTACTATCCGGAATTCGCCTGGTCGTCGGTGCAGCAGGCGGCGGCTTGATTACTGCTTGGCCGCCGCAGGCTGGCCCTTCAATGCGGCCAGCTCCGCTTCCAGTTCAGCGATGCGGCCATCGCGCACCGCAAGCGCCTGGGCGACATCGGCCGAATCGAATTTTTGCGGGATATGCTGCGGGCAATTGGTGTCCCAGGCCGAGATCTTGAACAGGATCACCTGTTCGGGCCGCGCCTTATAGTCTTGCGGCATCAGCGATTGCGTCAGGGCGGGATCGTCCTCCACCACGTGCGCCTCGCCCCAGATTTTGACGCGGCGGCGATGCGCGTAATCCATCACGAAGATATTCGCCCTCGGATTTTCCGACAGATTGCCCTGGGTGATGTACTGCCGGTTGCCGCTGTAGTCGGCGAACGCGATGGTGTTCTTGTCGAGGATTTTGACAAAGCCCTTCGGTCCGCCGCGGTGCTGGATATAGGGCTGGCCGTCGGCGGAAGTGGTCGCGAGGAAAAAGCTGCTGGTCTCGGCGAGAAAGCCGGCGAGATTTTCGTCGATCTCGGTACGCCAGCCGCCGCGGGCCTCGACATTGGCATAGCCCTGTCGCGAGCCTTTTCGGGTCTGGATCGCCTTTACCGCCGGGGTAAAGGCGACGTCGCTGGAATAGGCGTGAACGTCTGACATCTGAGTCTCCTTGATCTCCGGTTCGAGCCGTCGGGCGGCGCGCCGTATCGATGCGCCGCCCATGCAATCATGCGGCGCGGGCTGCGACCGCTGGGAAATCGATCGCGGTCTTCGCGACTTCGTTGACGTAGTTGGTGAGCGTGTTGAGCGCGACGTGCAGCACGATCTCGATCACCTGAGCGTCATCGTAGCCGGCATCCTTGACCACCTTGATATCGGCATCCGAGACGTGTCCTCGGGCGTTAACGAGTTTGACGGCAAAGCCGACGGCCGCGTCCGCCTTCGCATCGGCCGAACGGCCGTTTCGGTTGGCGGCGATTTCGACGTCGGAAAGTTTTGCGAGGTTCTTCCCGATAAAGGAATGCGCGGAGAGGCAATATTCGCAACCGTTGAGCTCGGCCACCGCCAACGCAATCCGCTCCCGGGTCGGAGCTTCGAGCGCGCCCTTGGCCAGCGTTCCGTTCAGTCCGAGATAGCCTTCCAGTGCGGCCGGGCTGTTGCCGACCAAACGGAACAGGTTTGGCACCATGCCGAGCTGCTTCTTGACTGCCTGGAGCAGGGGCTGAGCGGCGGCGGGGGAGGTTTCGATCGAAGCGGGAATACGGAGGCGAGACATGGCGTTGATCCATTTCTGCAGCGAGCACCCGCTCGCCACGATCACAACATGCTCTCTGTCTATTCATGAAACAATTATCGTAATTGACACTTCATAATTGCAGTATATGAAATAATGCGATGGATCGGATTGATGCCATGCAGGCCTTTGTCACGGTCGCGGACCTTCGGGGCTTTGCCCCCGCGGCGCGCAAGCTGGGCCTGTCGCCTTCTGGCGTGACGCGACTGATCGCAGGTCTGGAGGACAGGCTGGGCGCGCGGCTGTTGCAACGGACCACACGATCGGTGACCTTGACCGATGTCGGCTCGCGCTATCTGGAGCGCGTCCGCCGCATCCTCGCCGACGTGGAGGAAGCCGAAAGTTCGGCCGAGGGCGAGCGCACGCGGCCGGGTGGCCGGCTGGTGGTCTCGGCGCCGGTCGGCTTCGGCCGCCTGCACGTCAGTCCCTTAATGTCGGCCTATCTCAAACGCTATCCCGAGGTCAGCGCCGACCTGCGGCTGTCGGACAGCCTGATCAATCTGGTGGAAGAGGGTGTCGACCTGGCCGCGAGGATTGGTCATCTCCCGGATTCGACGCTGGTGGCGCGCCAGGTCGGTGAGATGCGCAGGATCGTGGTGGCTTCGAAGGCCTATCTGGCGGCGCGTGGCGTGCCGAAGACGCCGGCTGACATTTCGTCACATCAAACCATCCACTTCGGAGCCATGTCCACGTCGCCGGACTGGCGGTTTCTCGAGGATGGCCGCGATATCCGCGTCGCAAATACCCCCCAGTTCACCACCAACAGCGCCGACGCGGCGATCGGGCATGCCGAGCAGGGCGGCGGCCTCACATGGGTACTGGCCTATCAGGCTGCCGCCTCGCTGAAAGCCGGAAGGCTCAAAATCGTGCTCGCAGAGTTCCAGCAGCCGGCGCTGCCGATTCACATCGTCTATCCGACCTCGCGGCTGCTGTCGGCCAAGGTGCGAACCTTCATCGACCTGGTGACCGAGACCGCCGACTGGCATTTCGGCTAGGACACGGGCTCCTTCCTCGGCACCACCCGAAACGTTGCGTTCGCGCGCGCGACCACGACGCCGTCGGCCTTGATCAGGCTTTGCGCGAAGCAGATTGTCTTGCCAGTCTTGACCACGTCGCTCTCTACCGCGAGCCATTGTCCAACCTCGGCGGCGCCGACGAAATCGACCGAAAGCCCGATGGTCACCAGCGAGAACGCCCCGCCCATAACATGGCCGCAGGAATGGCCCATGGCGTTATCGGCAAGCGCTGCAATCAGCCCACCGTGAATCAGCCCGCGGCCGTTGGTGTGCGGTTTTGCAAGACGCAACCCGATGATGACCGACTTGTCGGTCCGCTTCGAATACAGCGGCTCCCAGGGGTCGGTGAGCGGGCTCCTGCGGGCGTGGCGCTCAAAACCTTCGGGAATGTCCGGGATCGCGGGGGCTTCAATGCTCATAGGTCGCTCGTGCGTTGATTACGGTCGCCTTCATTGAATGCGATCCGGTTGCCGATTTCATCGCCTACAAAGTTTTAAACGAGATTTCGCCGGGCGTTTCAAACGACAACCGCTTTGACTATCTAGACCAGTCTATATAGAATTCGCGGGAATGGGCAAGCCGTACCGTCGCTCGGCCAGGACTGAAGCGATCAAAGGGTTATAACATGTCGACACCGCCAAGGCATCACGGCGCCATCGTACGTGCGGCGGCGGCATTGTTCCGGCGCAACGGTTTCGCGGCGACCGGCATCAACGAAATCGTCGAGGTCTCTGGCGCCCCGAAGGGCTCGCTGTATCACTACTTTCCCGACGGCAAGAACCAGATCGCAGAGGCGGCGATCCGCTTCGCGGGGGCGGGCCTCGTGGCGACGATGGAGAAGCTCGAGCAGGAGCACGACACCGCAGCGTCGATGGTTCGCGCCTATTGCAAGCTTTTGGCGGGCTGGATGGCCAAATCAGGCTTCAGGGATGGCTGCCCGATCTCGACCACGTTGCTGGAGGCAGCGCCGCAATCCGTCGCGCTGACTGAAGCCGGCCGCGAAGCGTTCGCCGGCTGGTGCGCCGTGATCGCGCGCGCGCTGGTTCGCGATGGTTTCGGCAAGGCCGAAGCGCGGCGGCTTGCAACACTCACGGTATCCGCGATCGAAGGCGCGCTGATCCTGGCGCGGGTCGAGGCCAGCGCGGCGCCCATCGACGACGTCGCAAAGTCGCTCGTCGGCGCGCTGCAGTTCAAATGACGGAGGAACGATGCCATGGCAGATCCGAATGACCATCTCGATCGAACCGAAATCGAAACTTTCGTCGGCGCGCTGGCCTTCGTGCGCGAATATTCGATCAGCATCGCCTCGGCGGTGCCGGGGCAGGTGGTGGTCGAACTGCCGTTCGACGACCGGTTTTCAGGGCCGCCGGGACAATTCCCGGTGTCGCTGGTCGGCACCGCGGGCGACGTGGCGGCGGTTTCGTCCTGCCTGTCGCTGCTGCCGCGGGGTTGGGCGGTGGACTTCACCATCAAGATGACCGGCGTCGCCAAGGGCGAGAAACTGCAGGCGAAAGGGCGCGTGCTGCAGGCTGGCCGCACCAATTCGGTCGGGGCGGCCGATGTCTACCTCGTGTCGTCGGACCAGGAAGCGCTATGCGGCACGGTGCTGGCGACCACCCGCAATTTCCAGATCAAGTGAGGTAATCTTTAAAACGGCAACCCGACGTAATTCTCCGACAGCGACGCCGACGCCGCTTTCGAATTGACCACGTAGTCCAGTTCGGCAAGCTGGATCCGCGCGCCGAACTCGCCTTCGTCGGGGAATTTGTGCAGCATCGAGGTCATCCACCAAGAGAAGCGCACCGCCTTCCAGACCCGCGCCAGCGCTTTGGCCGAATAGCCGTCGATGCCCGCCGAAGACTTCTCGTCGTAATATTCACGAAGCGCCTGCGACAGGTAGTGCACGTCGCTGGCGGCGAGGTTCAGCCCCTTGGCGCCGGTCGGCGGCACGATGTGGGAAGCATCGCCAGCCAAAAACATCCGGCCAAAACGCATCGGCTCGGCGACGAAGCTGCGCAACGGCGCGATACTCTTTTCGATCGAGGGGCCGGTGACGAGTTCGTCGGCCGCCTTCTGGTCGATCCGGCGCTTCAACTCGTCCCAGAACCGGTCGTCCGGCCATTGTGCGATATCGTCGTCGAGCGGGCACTGCACATAGTAGCGGCTGCGCCTAGTCGATCGCATGGTGCACAGCGCGAATCCGAGCGCGTGGTTGGAATAGATCAACTCGGGGCTGACCGGCGGAGTATCCGAGAGGATGCCAAGCCAGCCGAACGGATAGATCCGTTCATAGGTCTTGATCGCCGACGGTTTGACGCTGGCGCGGCTGACGCCGTGAAAACCGTCGCAGCCGGCGATGAAGTCGCATTCGATCTCGTGGCTGACGCCATCCTTGACGTAGGTGACGCGCGGGCGGTCGGTATCAAAATCATGCGGCGTCACGTCCGCGGCCTGGTAGACCGCGGTGAGGCCCGCGGCCTTGCGGGCGTTCATCAAATCGAGCGTCACTTCGGTCTGGCCGTAGATCATCACGGTCTTGCCGGTGGCGCCGCGCATGTCGATGCGGTGCCGGGCGCCGCCGAACGCCAGTTCCACGCCATGGTGCACTAGCCCCTCGCGATGGGCGCGCGCGCCGGCGCCGGCTTCGTCGAGCAGCGCGACCGTGCCTTCCTCGAGCAGCCCGGCGCGAATCCGGCTCAGCACATATTCCGGCGTCTGGCGTTCGAGAATGACGTTGTCGATGCCATAAAGGTGCAATAGTTGCCCAAGCAACAATCCTGCCGGACCTGCACCTATGATTGCTACTTTTGTCCTCACTCCCCGGCTCCCCGATCGCATTAGTCAGCAAACTGGTCGTCTGCGCACTTGCCCTGATGATTATATCATATAACAGTCTTGGCAAAGCACGTTGACGCAAAAAACCGCGTCACGCCATTTGCCGCACTGCAAAACAGTGCGACAGAGGCCGTCTTGAAAAAGCGGGCGAGCTATATAACATGTTAAATAACGGGGCCGCGCGATAAAGGCCTGTCATGCGAGGGGAGAGACTGTCCATGAGAAAAGCGTTGTTGGCGCTGCTGCTTGCCGCCGGCGTCACGCCTGCGCTGGCGCAGGAGAAAACCTTCGAACTGAAGCTGTCGCACTGGGTGCCGGCCTCGCACCCGTTGCAGAAGGCACTGGAAGAGTGGGGCGCTGCGGTCGAAAAGGAATCCGGCGGCACCATCAAGTCAAAAGTGTTTCCGGCGCAGCAGCTCGGCAAGGCCTTCGACCATTACGACATGGCGCGCGACGGCATCGCCGACGTGACCTACGTCAACCCGGGCTATCAGCCCGGGCGTTTCCCGATCATCGGCGCCGGCGAATTGCCGTTCCTGATGTCGGACGCCAAGGGCGGCTCGATGGCGCTCGACGCCTGGTACCGCAAATATGCCGAGAAGGAGATGAAGGACGTCAAGTTCTGCCTCGCCTTCATCCACTCGCCGTCCTCGTTCCATTCGCGCAGCAAGAAGATCACGGTGCCCGAGGACATCAAGGGCATGAAGATCCGTCCGGCCCACGCCACGATGGCCAATTTCGTCACCCAGCTCGGTGGCACCAACGTGCAGTCGTCGGCGCCGGAAGTGCGCGACATCATCGAGCGCGGAGTGGCCGACGCCGTCACCTTCCCGTGGGGTTCGGTGGTGCTGTTCGGCATCGACAAAGTGACGAAGTATCACATGGACGCGCCGCTCTATGTCACGACCTTCGCCTTCGTGATGAACAAGGACAAGTACAATCAGATGTCCGACAAGCAGAAGAAGGCGATCGACAATAATTGCAGCACTGAAGCCGCCGGGCGTGTCGGCGAGCCCTGGGGCAAGTTCGAAGATTCCGGCATCGACAAGATCAAGGCGATGTCCGACCACGAGGTCTACAAGATCACGCCCGAACAGACCGCGGCGTGGAAGAAGGCCTCGGAGCCGCTGGTCAAGACCTGGGGCGAGGGCGTCAAGAAGAACGGCGGCGATCCGGACGCGGCGCTGGCCGAGCTCAAGGCGTCGCTGACCAAGTACAACGCGCTCGCGCAATAAAAATCAGTTGCGTATAACGGCGGCAGGAACGCTCCTGCCGCCGCCATCCCCCAACATTGCCAGCCGTTCGGAGCGGACATGAATCGCGCGTGGATGGATCGTTTCATCGACACCATCGAATGGATCGCCGCCGGCTTCGTCGGCATCGTGGCGCTGAACATCTTCATCGGCGTCCTGCTGCGCAACACGCTGAACTATTCGATCCCTGATTCCTTCGACATCGGGCGCATGCTGCTCGGCATTCTCATTTTCTGGGGCATCGCCGCCACGTCCTATCGCGGCGGACACATCACGGTCGACCTGGTCTGGGCCAATGTCGGCCCAAAATACCAGCGCATGATCGACGTGTTCGCGACCCTGGTGCTGCTGTTCGTGGTTTCGGTGCAGACCTGGACGCTGTTCGACAAGGTGCGCACCACCTACAACGACAATGTCCTCACCTTCGACATGCACATGCCCACCTGGCCGTTCTTCGCCGTCGCCTGGGCCGGCGACGGCGCCGCGGTGCTACTGATCGCGATCCGCACCTACCGGCTGATTTTTCACCCGGAAGACATCCATGACGCCAAGGTCAAGACGGTAGAGTAGTTCCCATGGGTACCGATGCCGTTGCTGTCCTTGGATTCGTCGCGCTGTTTGCGCTGATGCTGCTGCGCGTGCCCGTCGGCATGGCGATGGGCCTCGTCGGCGTCTGCGGGTTTGGCTATCTGGTCGGCTTCGCGCCGGCGCTGAAACTGGTCGGCCAGACCTCGATGCGCACGGTCACCGACTATACGTTCGGCGTGATCCCGATGTTCCTGCTGATGGGAACGTTCGTCAGCAATTCCGGCATGAGCCGGGAACTATTCCGCGCCGCCAACGGCTTTGTCGGCCATCTGCGCGGCGGGCTCGGCATTGCCACCGTCGCGGCTTGCGGTGGTTTTGCCGCGATCTGCGGCTCGTCGGTGGCGACGGCTGCGACCTTCTCGGCGGTGGCCTATCCGGAAATGCGCCGCTTCGGCTATCCGCAATCCTTTGCCACCGGTGTCATTGCGGCCGGCGGCACGCTGGGGGCGATGCTGCCGCCTTCGACGGTGCTCGCGGTCTACGGCATCATCACCGAGCAGGACATCGGAAAACTGTTCATCGCCGGCATCATTCCTGGCATCCTCGCGATGACCATGTACATGCTGACCATCGCGCTGATCGGCTGGTTCCGCCCGGACTTCCTGCCGAAGGGGCCGCAGACCACCTGGCGCGAGCGTTTTGCTGGCCTGAAGAACATCTGGGCGCCGGTGCTGCTGTTCATCTTCGTGATCGGCGGGCTCTACGGCCTGCCGTTCCTGCCACGCTTTACGCCGACCGAGGCCGGCGGCGTCGGCGCCACCGGCGCGTTCCTGATCGGCCTGCTGACCGGGCGGCTCGACAAGGAAAAAATCCTGGCCTCGCTGCTGCAGGCGACCCGCACCGCGGCTGCTGTGTTCACCGTGCTGATCGGCGCACTGATCTTCGGCTACTTTCTCACGGTGACACAGACCCCGCAGAAGGTCACAGAGCTGCTCACCGGCCTCGGGCTAGGCCCCTACGGCATCCTCGCACTGATCATGGTGATGTATCTGGTGCTGGGCTGCCTGATGGATGCGATGGCCATGATCATTCTCACCGTGCCGATCATCTTTCCGGTGATCATCCATCTCGGCTTCGATCCGATCTGGTTCGGCGTCATCATCGTGATGACGGTCGAACTCGGCCTGATCCATCCGCCGGTCGGGATGAACGTGTTCGTGATCAAGAGCGTGGTGAAGGATGTATCGTTTTCGACGATCTTCCGCGGCGTTATCCCGTTCGTGGTCACCGACCTGATCCGGCTGGTGATCCTGATCGCATTCCCGATACTGGCGCTGTGGCTGCCGCAGCGCATGGCTGGATAAGGTGGTTCGATGACTCCACAACTCGAGACCAGATACGTCTTCACCATCACGGCCCGGATTGGCGAGGTCACCTCGGCCGGCGAGATCGGTACCGGCGTTCGCCGGATCATTCCGATTGTCGGCGGCGAGGTGAAAGGCGAGGGGATCACCGGCATGGTGTTGCCCTTCGGCGCCGACTTCCAGATCATCCGGCCCAACGAACTGATCGAACTCGAAGCCAAATATGCTTTTGAGACCGACGATGGTGCGGTGGTATATGTCGAGAACAAGGGCCTGCGCTTCGGCCCGGTCGACCTGCTGCAGAAACTCAAGCGCGGCGAGCCGGTCGATCCGAAACTGATCTATTTCCGTACCGTTCCGAAATTCGAGACCGGCGCGGAAAAATATCGCTGGTTGATGGAAAAACTCTTCATCGGCTCCGCCGCACGCCACGCCGACCGTGTCGTCATCGACGTGCATCAGGTATTGTGAAGACAACGTAGCCCGGGCGAGCGAAGCGACCCCGGGATGTATTCCCGCATCTCGTTTGAGCAGTTGCGAAGCGATACCCGGCTGTCGTCACCCGCGCAGGCGGGCAAGCCCGGTATTCCAGAGGCGACAGGGATTGAACCGATAAGCCGCAGCGTACTGAAGTCCCGCCTGCGCGGGAACGGCGGCGGTGCATGTATTTCTTGCATCGACAAAGCCCCGACACGGCGCAACCTACCTTGACTTGCTGATGCCAAAATCGTTATAAAACATAACTATTCTGGACAGGAAACAATGTCGCCGATGGGAAACGCCACCTCCGCCGCGGGTTCTTCCGACCTGCTCACGATCGAGCAGAAGGGCGCGGTGCTGACCGTGGGCCTCAACCGCCCGGCCAAGCGCAATGCGCTGAACGATGGCATTATCCTCGCGATCCAGGATTGCTTCTCCAGTCTCCCCGGAGACATCGGCGCGGTGGTCATCCATGGCGTCGGCGACCATTTCTCCTCCGGCCTCGATCTGTCCGAACTCACCGAGCAGGACGCCACCGAGGGGCTGCGCCATTCGCAGATGTGGCACCGGGTGTTCGACCGCATTCAATATAGCCGCGTGCCCGTGATCGCGGCGCTAAAGGGCGCGGTGATCGGCGGAGGGCTTGAGCTCGCCTGCGCGGCGCATATCCGCGTTGCCGAGCCTTCGGCCTATTTCGCGCTGCCCGAGGGCCAGCGCGGCATCTTCGTCGGCGGCGGCGGATCGGTACGGCTGCCAAGGCTGATCGGCGTGGCGCGGATGGTCGACATGATGCTGACCGGGCGGGTCTATTCGGCGACCGAAGGATCGGCGTACGGTTTCTCGCAATACCTCACAGAAGCAGGTGGTGCGCTGCCTAAGGCGCTGGAGCTGGCCGAACGGGTCGCCGCGAACGCGCCGCTGACCAATTTCGCCGTGCTGCAGGCGCTGCCGATGATCGCCGAAGCCAATCCGCAGGCCGGCCTCTTGATGGAATCGCTGATGGCAACGGTGGCGCAGAGCGACAAGGAAGCAAAACGCCGCATTCGCGCCTTCCTCGATCATAAGACCGCAAAGGTGAAGCCGACCTGACATGAGCGCCAAGCCCAGCATGTCCGCCCCATCCGACCAAGCTGTGCGCGAAAAACATCCGCTGCGCCCGATTTCGTTCGGCACGCCCGCGGTGCATGTCGAGCGCCGCGTCGACGGTACCGTCTACCTGCGTCCGAAAGCGCAACTGCTCGACTACCCGGTGCGCATCACCGACCGCCTGCATCACTGGGCCATAGCCGCGCCCGATCGGGTCTTCATGGCCGAGCGCAACGCCGCGCGGGGCTGGCGGCAGATCACCTATGCCGAGTTGCTGGCCTCGTCGCGGCATATCGCCTCCGCGCTGCTGGCGCGCGGTCTGTCGGCCGAGAAGCCGGTCATGATCCTCTCCGGCAATTCAATCGACCATGCGCTCGTCGCGTTCGGCGCGCTCTATGCCGGCATTCCGTTCTGCCCGGTCTCGCCGGCCTACTCGCTGGTGTCTCGCGACTACGGTAAGCTCAGCTATCTGATGAAGCTGTTGACGCCGGGCCTCTTGTTCGCTGACGACGCTGGCAAGTTCACCGATGCGCTCGCCGCCAATGTATCGTCTGCAACCGAAATCGCTGCATCGTTCGGCACGATGCCGGGCCGCGACGTCACGGATCTCGCCGATCTGATGGCTGCGCCATTGCATCCGAACCTCGATGCCATCCACGCGGCCATCGGCCCGGACACGATCGCGAAATTCCTGTGCACCTCGGGTTCGACCGGGAGCCCCAAGGCCGTCATCAACACTCAGCGGATGATCTGCGCCAACCAGGTGATGCTGCGCGAGACGCTGGCGTTCCTGAAGGACGAGCCGCCGGTCATCGTCGACTGGCTGCCGTGGAATCACACCTTTGGCGGCAATCACAATATCGGCTTGACGCTGTACAATGGCGGCTCGATGTATCTCGACGAGGGCAAGCCGATGCCGGGCGGCATCGAGGAGAGCGTGCGCAATCTCCAGGAGATTTCGCCGACGGTCTATTTCAACGTGCCCAAGGGCTATGAATCGCTGCTGCCCTATTTGCGCGACGACTCAGCCTTGCGCAAAAAGTTCTTCGCGCGCCTCCATGCTATGTTCTTCTCGGGCGCCGCGCTGTCGGCCTTCGTCTGGAACAGCCTCGACGAGCTTTCGGTGCAGGAGACCGGCTACCGGGTGCCCATGCTGACCGGTCTCGGTGCCACCGAGACCTCGCCGTTCTTCATGTCGGTCAATCCGTTCACCAGCCGGTCAGGCCATGTTGGCCTTCCGGTAGCTGGCAACGACGCCAAGCTGGTGCCCAACAACGGCAAGCTCGAAGTTCGCGCCAAGGGGCCGAACGTGATGCCGGGTTACTGGCGTCAGCCTGACATGACGGCGAAGGCCTTCGATGAAGAGGGATTCTACAAGTTCGGCGATGCGCTGAAGCCGGCCGATCCCGATAATTTCGATGCGGGCTTCGATTTCGACGGCCGTATCGGTGAGGACTTTAAACTGGCCAGCGGCACTTGGGTCAGCGTCGGCCCGCTGCGCGCGCGCTTCGTCGCTGCCTGCGCGCCTCTGGTGCGCGACGTCGTCATCGCCGGCATCAACCGCGACGAGATATCGGCGCTGGTCGTTCTTGATCTCGACGGCTGCCGTCTGATCAATCCAACGCTGCCATCGGACGATCTGGCCATCGCAGCATCCGACCCGCTGATCCGTGCCGCTTTCCGCGAGCGCTTCCAGAAGCTGATGGAAGCCGCCACAGGTTCATCAACCCGGATCGTGCGCGCGGTCCTGCTCGATACGCCGCTGTCGATCGATCGCGGCGAGGTCACCGACAAGGGTTCGATCAACCAGCGCGCGGTTCTGGACAACCGCAGTGCGCTGATCGAAGAGATCTATTCGCCGGCGCCGCCGGCACAGGTGATCACGCTGTAGAAGAATTCGCAAAAGAGCTGTTAGGGAGAACGCCATGCAGTTGAAGGGTCAGGCCGCCATCGTCACCGGCGGCGCATCGGGATTGGGTGCTGCGACCGCGCGCCGGCTCGCCGCGCAGGGCGCCAAGGTCGCCGTTTGCGATCTCAATGCCGAACTTGCGCAGAAAGTTGCCGCGGAGATCGGCGGCGTTGCCGTGGTCTGCGACGTTTCCGACGCAGCCTCCGCGGAAGCGGCAGTCGCCACGGCCGTGGCGGCGCACGGCCCGGCGCGCGTGCTGGTGAACTGCGCCGGCATTGGCGTCGCCAAGCGGGTGATCGGCAAGGACGGCCCGATGGCGCTCGGCGATTTCGATCGCGTGATCAAGGTCCATTTCATCGGCACCTTCAACACTCTGCGGCTTGCGGG
>CADEDX010000070.1:0-7742 GCA_902826195.1 uncultured Bradyrhizobium sp.
AGGCGTATTCTGGTTCTGGCCGGCACGGGTAGCCGGCGCTTCGAGCGTGCCGACGACCACGTTTTCCCCCACAGCCAGCTCGCGAATGCCGCGGAATGCGGGGCCATACGCCAGGCCGGCGCGCGCCAACAGCGCATAATAAGCCTCCACATCGACCGTTGAGGTGCACTTCGCGCGTGCCTCCGCGACAGTGTCAAGCCTCGCGGTCGCCTCGGCGGCGGCGGCGCCTCCCTTGCGCATGACGCCGCGAGCGTGGATCTTCCATGGCCGATCGAACGCCGCTCCCTTGGGCGCGCTCTGCACAAGAAAGCTCGCCGCGCCTCGCTGCCACGGTTCGATTGTGAGATGCAGCAGTTCCGTTGCGTCGCCTGAGAGCGCGAGCGGCGCTTCGATCGAGATATTTTCGAGCTTGAGCTGGTCGCCCGCCAGCACGCGCGCCGCAGCCAGCGCCGCCTCGACGTAGGCGGTGCCCGGCAATAGTACGGTGTCGAACACCACGTGATCTGCCAGGAATGAAGGGGAGTCGCGACGGATCTCCGCAAGAAATTGCGCTCCAGCTCCGGGCACGTGCTGCCGCGCGCCGAGCAGCGGATGCGTGCCGGGGGGCTGTGCAGCCACCCAATCGCAGCGCGTGCCGCCGTTGTCTTGCGCCCAATAGCGCTCGCGCTGGAAGGGATAGGTGGGCAGAGGTGCCCTGCCCGATGGCAACGTCGCCTGCACGGCCCCCCAATCAAGGCTTGCGCCACGAACATGGAGCCCGCCGGCGGCAGCACAGATCTCCTTGCGGTCGTCGCGGCCGCGGCGCAGCGAGGGCAGTGCCGTCCAGCGCGCCTCGGGCTCGGCCTTGGCGGCGAGGCCGAGCAGCGTGGGCTGGGGACCGATTTCGATCAGCACGGTCGCGCCCGCGGCCCGCAGCGCGCCAATTCCCTCGGCGAACCGCACCGGCTCGCGCGCGTGGCGGCGAATGTAGGCGGCATCAGTAGCGACGCCCGGCGGCTGGAGCCGCCCGCTGACATTGGACACGACGGGTATATGCGGAGCAGTAAATGCGATGCCCGCAGCACACCGCTCGAGCTCATCCAGCATGGGATCAAGCCGATGAGAATGGAATGCGTGCGATACTTCGAGGGCGCGGGCCTTGATGCCTTCGGCCTCGAATTGCGCGAGGGCCTCGCGCAGCGCGTCGACGTCTCCGGAAATCACCATCTCTTCCGGGGCGTTGATGGCAGCGAGGGAAAGGCGACCGCAGAACGGAGCGAGCATCGAGCTCACACGGGCCTCGCTTGCAAAAACCGCGGCCATTGCGCCACCTGCCGGAAGCGCTTGCATGAGCCGGCCGCGTTCAGCGACCAGCGCAAGTCCGTGCTCGAGCCGCATGGCGCCAGCAACGCATGAGGCGGCGAACTCACCGACACTGTGTCCTATCACAAAGGACGGGACGATGCCCCAACTGCGCCAGAGCTCGCTCAATGCGTATTGCAGAGAGAAGAGCGCCGGCTGCGCATAGCCGGTCTCGGTCAATCTTGTTCCGCCGTCTGTCGCGAACAGCACGTCAAGCAAGGGGCGCGGCAGCCGGGAGGTGAGGATATCTGCGCAGCGGTCGATCGCCGCACGGAAGACGGGCTCGGCGTCGTACAGACCTCGGCCCATGCCCGCATATTGGGATCCCTGCCCGGTGAACAGGAACGCAATGCGCGGGCGCTCGCCGGACCGCAGCGCATGGCTGGACGTCCACGAAGACGCATGGCCGGCGGCAAAAGCGCGAAGCTCGGCCTCCAGTTCCTGGCGCGAAGCCGCCACAAATGCAGCGCGATGGGAATGTAGCGAGCGGCCGGTGGCAGCCGTGCGCGCAATTCCGGCCAAGCTTAGCCCAGGGCGCTCAGACAGGAATGCAGCCGTGTTGGCAGCCAGTTCACGCAAAGCAGCATCGCTGCGCGCCGACAGGGGAACGAGTGTCGGCGCGTCAATGTCTGTCCCGGCCGGCGGCGGAGGCGGCGCCTCTTCCAGTATGACGTGAGCGTTGGTGCCACTGAAGCCAAATGCGCTAACGCCGGCACGGCGCGGCCGCTCGCCACGAGGCCACGGCGTCAGCGTCGTGGGGACGGCAATGGGAAGGTCCGTCCAAGGAATACGATCGTTCGGCGTTTCGAAATTGAGGTGCGGAGGAATAGCCTCGTGGCGAAGCGCCTGTACCACCTTGAGAAGGCCGGCAATGCCGGAGGCCGCTTCGGTATGGCCAATGTTGGTCTTGATCGAGCCGATCAGAAGCGGCTTCTGCCGCCTCGGACCGCCGTTCATCACGGCCCCCAGGGCCTCGACCTCGATGGGATCGCCAAGGGGCGTGCCGGTGCCGTGGGCCTCGATATAGTCGAGGGCGTCAGCTTCGAGGGTTGCGTCCTCGAGCGCCCTGCGGACCACGGCTTGCTGAGCGGGGCCGTGGGGGGCCGTCAGGCCGCTTGACCGCCCGTCGGAATTCACGGCCGAGCCACGGATGACGGCGAGGATGTTGTCGCCCGCAGCCATGGCGTCGGAGAGGCGCTTCAGGGCGATCATCGCGCAGCCCTCAGCCCGGACGAACCCGTCCGCCGCGGCATCGAAGGTCTTGCAGCGGCCGTCCGGCGCCATCATTCCCCATTTCGAAAAAAGAACCATGGAATCGGGCAGCAGGACGACATTGACACCGCCGGCCAGCGCGAGATCGCTATCTCCCGCGCGCAGGCTCTGGCAGGCGAGGTGGACCGCGACAAGCGAGGAGGAGCAGGCGGTGTCGATGGAAACGCATGGCCCCTGGAGTCCCCAGGTGAAGGAGATGCGACCCGAGGCAACGTTAAGCGCGGTCCCGGTGCCAACATAGATCTCGTTCGTGTCTGCGCCGATGCCCTGCATGTGGCGGAAATAATCGTTGGTGGTGATGCCGATGAACACCCCTGTGCTGCTGCCTGCCAGACCGTCGGGTGCGATGCCCGCATTCTCCATGGCTTCATGTGCAGTCTCGAGCAGGAGCCGGTGCTGGGGATCGAGGGATATCGCCTCGCGAGGCGAGATGCCGAACAGCGCCGCATCGAAGCGATCGATGCCGGAAAGGAAGCCACCGCGGCGCGTTACCATGCGGCCGACCGCCTGCGGGTCGGGACTGTAATACGCGTCGATATCCCAACGATCGGGAGGCACCTCCGTGACGGCGTCAACGCCGTCACGCACCGTGCGCCAGAGACCATCGATGTCGATGATGCCGCCCGGGTAGCGGCACCCGGCACCGACGATCGCAAGTGGCTCGTGGCGGCGCCTTTGCTCCGCGGAGAGACGGCTCTCGAGTCGCTCGATCGCAGCGAGTGCATCCTGCAGCAATTGACGCCGTTCCGTCACCGCGACCACTCCTTAAAGCCCGGGCCGGAATTGGACATTGGAGCCAGTTCGCCAGCCTGTTGTTCGGCGGGCTCGACATAGACCGCACAACTTGCAAAAAGCCGGAAACGGCGGCGCACTTTGTGCCAGTGTGTCATTAGATCAACTGCCCACCAAACACCTGCCCGCCAAACATGGCAATCTGCCCGCTAAGCATGGCGATGCCTCGCACCAGCTTGGTCAGCGCAGCGGTACCGACCGCGCCCTCCTGCGCCTCGCGGAAATTCGCTGTCTCGATCCAGTCGATGATGATGGCGTTGAGCCGCTTGCGATCGTGCTCAAAGAGAAACAGATGGTCGCTATCCTCGAAGAATTCGGCACGAAGCAGCGGGCTGAGGTCCAGATCCGGAAAGGCATCAAGGATTTGTTCGCGGTAGGAAGACTGGCGGGTGTCGGACGCGCCGGTAAGCACGGACAGGAGTTGGACGTTGTTTTCGATGGCGCGCGCGTAGACGTTCTTCAGGAACAGGCGCACGCGTTCGTCTTCGGGACTGCCTGCTTGTCCTTGCCCGCTTTTCGGCTTCAACAATCGCTTTCTGACGGTGGTGAATAGCCGGCCATTGCCTGTGACGAAGCTGAGCCAGCTGCGCGGCCTCGTAAGGCGGTGCAAAATATAATGCAGATAGAATCGTCGTGTTGGCGGAATCATCGGGTCGAGAAGGCCGGCACCAACGACCCTCGGATCGGAGCCAGCGTAGATGATTGCATGATCGGCGCCCGAGCACAGACCTAGAAGTATGGAGCGGCGATGTCCGCGCGAGGCCTCGAGCCAATCGAGGATGACGCGAATATCGTCGAGACAGCCCTCAAGCGCAGACAGGTTGTCTTTTCGTCGTTCGCTGTCGCCGATACCTCCGAAGTCAAAGCGGACGACCAGATATCCCCGCGCCGCCAGCTCGCGAGCCAGCACAACGAATTTGCGCTGGTGACCGACGCGGTGGATGATGCCGGTGTTGAGGATGACGATCACGGGCGCTGCATTCTTCCCCGCTCCGCGCGGCGGCTCGGTGACGGCAGCTACGAGCGACTTGCCCGGACCAACTGTGTAGACGTTCTCTGTGACCGGCTTCATGGGGCAAGCCACCCGGTAATGCGGCCTATGGCCGCAAGCGGCAGCTGCCCGACGGTCTCCAGATCAGCCTCAACCCAGGGGTGAATATCGGAAACGCTCTCCAGCCCGATGGGTCCGCCAGGATGCGCCTCGAGCGCCGCTCGCCAGGCAGCGTGGGACGGCAGGGGCTTGGTCGACAGGCACAACGTCCGCGACGGCATCTTGTCTGCAATGCTGATGAGATCGATCGCGGCGACGTCAATTGCCAATTCTTCCGAAATGGGCAAGCCGTAGCGGGCTCCGCGCCTGCGCTCGCGCTCATGTCCCAAATACGTGCTATGCCTTTGCGCCATCTCCGTCCATTCGATCTCTAGCACTTCGAGATGCTCGGGCCCCGAAATAGCGGGGTCCCACAGCACTAGAGCAGCAACATCCTTTCGGCAACTAGCGGCTATCTGCGCCGCGAGCGAGGCGCCAAGGCGAAGGCCAATCAGGGCGACCGCCTTGACGTCGCTGATATCCTTGAGTTCCTCAATTGCTGCGACGATGTCCTGGCGCCAGCCGCAAAGCCGGACTTCCGACTCATTGCCCGCCGAATCACCGGAACCATAGTAATCGAACCGCAGCACATTGAAGCCCCGGGCAGCCAGTTGACGACTCAAATATCGAAGGGCGCGATGCGCAAATATATATTCAGGCCCCCAAGGGTAACAAATCACCGCAGCCTGGGCTTGGCTCGAACGTGCCTGGGCCGGATCAAGCACACCGAAGAGCCGTCGCTGACCAGTTCCGAAATAAAGCGGTGTCATTGGACGCTCCGCCGGGTGGAGGCAGGCGCGCTTGCAGCGTGGGCCGAGACCTGACGCAGCGTCTGGAAGAACAAGGAGCGCGGGTCCATGCGGCGGCCTATCTTGCGCTCGACGGCAGCCGCCACCCGCAATGCGAGCAGCGATTGACCGCCCAGCTCGAAGAAGTTGTCGTTGGCGCCGATACTCTTGACCTCCAGATATTCGCACCAGATATCCGCCATCTGCTGCTCGATGCCAGGGGACGGCGGTTCCGAGCTCGACGTCCTGCCGCTGGAAATGAAAGGATCGAGCAAGGCCTGACGATCAACTTTGCCATTTGGCGTGAGCGGCACCGTATCAAGCGCGACCACGACCGATGGAATCATGTGATCAGGCAAGGTCCTGCGCAGATGCCGACGCACCTCGCTGACGGTAAGGTCCTGCCCGGGCCGGTAGACCACGTAGGCCACAAGGCGCCCCTCCCCGGGTACCGTCTCGCGTGCAACCACGATGCCGTTCTGAATCTCGGGAATGGCACCGAGCGCAGCCTCGATTTCGCCGAGCTCGATGCGCATGCCGCGTATCTTCACTTGGGCGTCCAACCGGCCAAGATGGACATAGCGGCCATCGTCTAAGCACTTGCCGAGGTCACCGGTGGCATAAAGTCGCGCACCGGGCCGGCCGGAGAGGCGGTCGACGACGAAGCGCTGGGCGGTGAGTTCGGGCCTGGCGTGGTAGCCGATCGCGACCCCTTCCCCGCCGATGAAGATTTCTCCCGGCACGCCGATAGGCACCGGCTCGCCATGACGATCAAGAATGTAGATGTCCGTATTGGCGATCGGCCGGCCGATACAAATAGGCTCGGTGCCGCTTTCGACCCTGGCGAGGCTCGACCAGATTGTCGTCTCCGTCGGCCCGTACATGTTCCAAAGGATTCCAACCCTGCCCAGCACATCGTCGGCGAGGTCGCGTGGCAAGCTTTCGCCCCCGCACATCGCGCGAAACCCAGCCCCTCCGTTCCAGCCGGCTTCAACGAGCTGCCGCCAGGTCGTGGGCGTCGCCTGCATCACCGTCGCGCCGCTCTGTTCAAGCCGCACCTTGAGGAGTTCTCCGTCGGTCGCTGTCTCTTGGTCGATCATTTCGATTCTGGCGCCGACCAGCAGCGGCAAGTAGAGCTCAAGGCCCGCGATGTCGAATGAGATGGTGGTGACGGCGGCGAGGATGTCGTCAGCCGACAGGCCAGGCTCCCTTCGTATCGAACCCAAAAAGTTGCACAAGTTGTCGTGCGATACAACGACACCTTTGGGCTTTCCCGTGGAACCTGAGGTGTAGATCAGATATACAGGATCACCGACTTCCGGAGCATGCGGCAGGTCCGTGTCCCCTAGGCTCGCAATGTCGCTGGCGTTTGCATCGATATCGAGCAGGCGAACCGACGATGCCTGCCCGCCTGCATCAGCGGTGGCGGCATTGACCAGCAGCAGAGCACAGCCGGAATCCTGCAGCATGTAAGCGCGCCGTTCGGCAGGATGCCGCGAATCCAGCGGCAGATAAGCGGCGCCGCATTTCTGGATCGCAATGAGCACCGCCAGAAGATCGAGTCCGCGGTCAAGGCACACTCCAACGCAAGTACCCTTGCGAGCTCCCAGAGATAATAGGTGTCGCGCCAGGCGATTGGCGCGCCGATTCAGTTCATCATAAGTAAGGGACGCGTCTGCGAAAGCCACTGCGCACCGCGTCGGTGTGCGAGCGACCTGGCGCTCGAACTGCCTCGGAAACGGCGTCCGGTCGACCGATGTAGGCGTGGACTGACCAGCCAAGATCAGCGCGCGACGCTCGTCAGAGTTTATCAGCGCCAGTCTACCAAGAGGCGACATCGGGTTGGCGACCGCCGAACGCAGAAGCATCTCAAGATGGCGAACCACGCGCGCGGCCGTTTCGACGTTGTAGATGTCGGAGCGGTACTCCAAAGAGCCGACGATTCCATCTTCGTTCTCGCGCACAAACCACGTCATGTCGTGGATGGCTCCGCCGCCATGAATTTCGAGGTCTTCATCCTGCGCCGCGTTGTGCAGAACAACGGCTGTTTGAAATATCGGCGAGCGGTTGAGGCTGCGGGCCGGCTGCAGGCGCTCCACAAGCTTTTCGAATGACGTGTGACGGTGCTCGTGTGCGTTGAGCACAGCCGCCCTGGCGCGCAAAAGAAGCTCAATGAAGGTCGGGTCGTCGGAGAGATCCAGCCTCAGCACGAGCAGGTTAACGAAAGGACCAACGATCGTCTCCAGCTCGCGTAACTCGCGAACCCCCGTCGGACTGCCGAGCACGATGTCGTCTTGATGCGCGTGTCGGCCAAGCACGGCAGCAACAGCGGCGACGAGCGCCATGTAGAGTGTCGCGCCGTTTGCTTGCGCGAGGGCGCGAATGCCGTCCGCCAGTTGCCTGTTCCAGGAGAAATCCAAGACCGCGCCGGTGCCTTCGGCGGCCGGCATGCGGTCGGC
>CADEDX010000070.1:7752-17997 GCA_902826195.1 uncultured Bradyrhizobium sp.
GCCGGGACAGCGCTGAGCTGCGGAACGTGCGCCAAGCGTTCTGCCCACCAGTCGAGGCTCGTGGTGAAATCGGTCGTCTCATGCATGCGGCGCTGCCAGGCCGCATAGTCGGCATACTGAAGCAGGTCTGCGCCCTCGGCCTCAACAGCCGCAGTCTCTGCTTCGATCTCGCGCCGCAACAGCGTCGCCGACCACGCATCGATTGCGATGTGGTGCGCAGCCATCAGCGTCACCACCCGTCGTCCCCCGACGTCAAAGATCGTAAAACGAACCGGCGCATCGGCGGCAAGATCGAAGGGTCTGCGCGTGGCGTCCGAACGATAAGTGGTCAAACGATCAAACTGCTCGGTCTCCGTAAGGTTTGCAGTGTCCACGACGTCGACGACAACCGCATCGGGCATTAAAGGCCGCGCGAGGGGGGTCTCACCCTCATCGTCGACGACACAGCGCAACACTTCATGCCTGCCTATGACGGCACGAAGCCGCGCGACGCGCTCCTGCGCGGTCGTGGGCCGCGTAGATAGCCACATCAGGACCATGTTGAAGGCGGTGTTCTCCGGGTCGAGACGCTGGATGACCCACAAGCGCTCCTGGAAGAAGGACAGCGGCAGGCCGCCATTCCGCGGCACGCGCACGAGAGCCACCTCAGTCGGGCGAGCCGCGAGAACGGCGAGCAACCCCTCCTTGGATCGCGCAATCTCGCTCTGCAACTCGGGCGTGACTACACCCGGGCGCGCACGAACGCGCAACTGTCCCGCCGCGGCAGACAGGTCGATGCCGAGAGAAGTTAGCTTGCTCCAAAGTTCGGTTGCGCTCAAAAAACCAGCTCCTCGCGATCATCGTCCACAGCGGGGGGCGCCGCGGTCGACGAGGGTGCGGCCTCGTCAATGCGCGCGGACAACTTCGCAAGGGTCGGCGCATCGAAGATGTCGCGAAGGACGAGATTGGCGCCGAAGCGATCCTTGATGCGTACAAGGGCTCGCGTGGCCATCAGGGAGTGGCCGCCGAGCAGGAAGAAATTGTCGTCTGCGGCGACCTGCTCGACGCCCAGAAGCTCCGTCCAGATGGCGGCGAGCGCGTGCTCTGTGGACGTTGCCGGTGCATTAAATCTACCGTCTGCAGTGCGATTCACCATTTTATCGACCGGCGCTTCGGCTTGCTTTGCGGCCCGCAGGTCAGTCTCGCGAGATTTTGGCGACGGTATTCTGGATAGGTCCATCGGCGTCACAACAACACGCTCACGCGTCGAACCCAGGATGCGGGCGAATGCTTCGACGCCCGCCTCCGGAGAAATCGAGGCGCGCAAGTAGGCGTCGCTTGTCGAATAATCTGCGTGCTCCAACTCGAAACCGGTCGCCATACCGACCTCGCGCCAGCTATCCCAATTGATAGAGACCATGCGGCGCCACGCGGAGGGTCGGTCTCGGCTCTCGACGAAGGCGTCGAGCACGGCGTTGGCGGACGCGTATGCGACATTGGCAGGATAGCCGACCACAGAGCTTATCGAACTCATCAGTGCGACGAATTCGAGCCGAGCGTCGCCCAGCAGACGCACCAGCGTCTCCAGACCTGCATACTTGGACCCTAGCACCTCTTCAAAATCCTCGTCCCCACAGAGCGCTGCAGGCCTCCCAGAGCCCTTGACGCCTGCACAATGCACAATGCCGTCGAACGCACCCCAGCGCTTGAGGGCGTCGTCCAGGGCCACCCGCATACTCTTCTCGTCTGCAGCGTCGGCCGCGTGCACGATCACTTCTCCGCCGACCTGTTCGATGTAGCGAACGCCAGAAATGGCGTTGGAGTTGCGCTCGCGCGGTGAATGGCCCGCAAGCCAGTCTTCCCATTCCGAACGCGGCGGCAAAGGTCGCTTCCCCGTCAGCAGTAGTCTTGCCGAGTAATGGGTTGCCAACCACTTGGCGATGGCCAGCCCAATGCCTCCAAGACCGCCCGTGATAAGATAAACCCCGTGCCGTTTGAGCGGTCCACCGGAAGCGGCACTCGGCGCGAGGGCGACCCGCTCGTAGCGACGTGCAAATCTGCGGCCGTATCTCCAGGCCACGAACTGCTCGGCATTCGGCGAGCCGGCCTCTGCGAGAAGCAGTTCAGCGTCGCTTACGGGATCGCGGGAGTGTAGGTCGACCATGCGAACGAGCAGATCTGGCACTTCCGTCGGCAACACAAGGGTCGGCGCGACCGCAAAGCCCTTGGAGGCGTGCGTAATACATTCGTCGAGCACGCTGGCAGCCCCGGACGTCGCAACTATGATGCGCGCCCCTCCGGGAGATTCTGCCTTGTGCAACGCCTCGGCAAGAGCGCTCAGTGCAACCGTCCCCCGCCAGCCGGGGACTTCACCACCCTCGATATCCCAAAGATAGAGGGCACCCGATACGGGGGAAAGACACCTTGCGTCTGACAGCACAGTTTCGATGTCCGCTGACACGCCCGGCCGAACGCGATAGCGCCCATCCGATAGTCTCTCAAAGCCTTGTCCCGGAGCGAGGTTGATCGCCTTCCCTCCTGCGGCTTCAATTCGAGCTACGAGTGCGGCCCCAAGCGGGTTACCTGCCTCGAGCACAAGCCACAGCCCATCGAGCGGAACAGGCCCGCCGCCGTCGAGAACATCGGCCCGCAGCCACGACGGCGCATAGAAAAAATCATCCACATTGTCGGCGAACGACGATTGCACCTTTTCCGTCACGACCGGTGCCGCCGATCGCGTCGGCCGCTCGATGACAAGGCGCTGCCTTTCAAAGGGATAGGTCGGCAGAGGAATGCGCCGCGGTTCGGCCCCCATATGCATCGCCGGCCAGTTGAAGGAGACACCTGAAACCCACAGCCGGCCTGCAGCCTCGAGCATGCTCGCGCGATCGGCGATGTCATCGCCCGGACGCGGCAGGCTCGACAGCGTCGCCAATTGTCGCGACTTGGGCAGGCTCATGCGGGTGATGGTGGAAAGGGCAACCCCTGGGCCGATTTCAAGAAAAACCGCCGTCTGGTCCGAGGCGATCGTCGCAATGCCCTTTGCAAACTCCACGGTCCCACGAAGATGGCGGCACCAGTAATCCGGCGACGTCGCTTCCACACCGGTGATCCAGGTGCCGGTGACGTTCGAGATGTAGGGAATGGCGGGCTCCGAAAGCCTGACGCCCTTGAGCACCTGGTGGAACTCAGGCAGCGCCGGCTCCATCATGGCGGAGTGGAAGGCATGCGAGGTCTTGAGCTCCGCGACTTCGACCCCCGCCTGCTTGAGCCGCTGCAGGGCCTCGGCAATATGGGTTTTCTGGCCGGCGATGGCGCAAAGCGATGGCGCATTGACGGCTGCGATCTCGACGAGATCGCGGACCAGCGGCTCGACCCGTGCGCGCGAGGCATGCACGGCAGCCATCGCGCCGGGCGCCATCGCCTGCATGATTCTGCCCCGCTCGGCGACAAGAAGAAGTGCGTCAGCCAGCGTAAAGACCCCTGCGAGATGCGCCGCAACGTATTCACCGATGCTGTGGCCGATCATCGCCGCGGGCTTCACCCCCCAACTCATCCAAAGCCGGGCAAGCGCGTATTCGCACACGAAGAGCGCCGGTTGGGCGAGCCACGTCTCGTTGATTTCGGGGCGTGCGCCTTCGATTATCGTTCGTATATCGAGCCCGAGATGCGGCTCGAGCAGGCGCGCGCACTCGTCAATCGCCGTGCGATAGACGGGCGCATCCGCGTAAAGGCCGGCCCCCATTCGCGCATGCTGACTGCCCTGCCCCGAGAACATGAACACGACCGGCCGCTCGCCGCCGTCGTGAACCGCGGAGACGGCCCGCCCGGAACTGCCAAGAATCTGAACGGCCGTGTCGGCGCTGTCGGCCACTACAGCCGCGCGATGCTGGAAGTGCCGGCGGCCAACCTGGAGCGTCCACGAGACATCCTCCAGATCGATGCCGGGGGCTGCGGACAGATGGGACGCAAGGCGCGACTTTGCCTGATCGAGCGCCGTTGCGGTGCGGGCCGACAACAGCAGAAGGTGCGGCGCGATGACCGCAGGCCGGTCCGAAATTCGCGGCGCCTCCTCCAAGACGACGTGTGCGTTCGTTCCACCGATACCAAAGGAACTGACCCCGGCCCGTCGCGGCGTTGCGCATTCGGGCCAAGCGCTCGCGCTGGTGCCGATCAGGAACGGACTGCTCTCGAACTCGAGTTGCGGATTTGGCGAGGTAAAATTCACGAGCGGGGGAAACTCGCGGTTTTTCAGAATCTGGATCGCCTTGATGAACCCTGCGACGCCAGCGGCTGTGTCGAGATGGCCGATGTTGGCTTTGAGGGATCCGAGCTGGCAGAAGCCTACGTCTTCCGTCCCGGACCGGAAAACGGTATTGAGGGCAGTGAACTCGATCGGGTCGCCAAGAGGCGTCCCGGTGCCGTGCGTCTCAACATAGGCGATCGAGCGAGCATCTACTTCTGCCAGCGCCTGCGCCGTCGCGATGACCTCGATCTGGCCGTCGACGCTTGGCGCGGTATAGCCTGCCTTCGCAGCACCGTCGTTGTTGATCGCGCCGCCGCGGATAACGGCGTGGATGGTGTCCCTGTCGGCCACAGCGTCGGCGAGACGCTTCAGCACCACGACGCCAGCGCCAGCGCCAGGGCGAATGCCGGCGGCGGCAGCGTCGAACGGACGACAGTGGCCATCGGGAGAGAGGATCATTCCGACCTCGTAGCGATAGCCGGTACGTTCCGGAAAAGCGATCGCCACGCCGCCCGCCAGCGCCATATCGCATTCGCCGTGCGCAAGAGCTCGGCAGGCCGTAACCACGGCGACGAGAGACGTCGAGCACGCCGTCTGAACGGAGACGCTGGGCCCCCGCAGGTCCAGCTTGTAGGAGGCACGGGTGCAGAGGAAGTCCTTGTCGTTGCCCAGCATGATCTGATAGGCACCCACCGCCCGCGCGGCCTCGGAATTCGCTGCAATGTGTTCCAGCAGGTACCAGTTCATGCCGGCGCCGGCATAGACGCCGACGGAGAGGCCATCGGTTCGATCCCCCCATCCGGCGTGCTCCAAGGCCTCGTAGGCGCATTCGAGGAACACACGCTGCTGGGGGTCGATGAACTGCGCCTCGCGCGGTGAGATGCCAAAGAACTGGGCATCAAAGTCTAGTGCACCTTCGAGCGTTGTCGCCTTGCGTACCCAGTTCGAATCGTTGCGCGATGCAGCGCTGACGCCGGCCGCCTCCAAGTCGGCCTCGCTCAGCGTCTCGATGATCTCGACGCCGTTGCGTATGTTCTGCCAGAAATGATCCAGGTCACGTGCGCCGGGGAAGCGGCCTGCAAGGCCGACAACAGCAATCGCGTGCGGCGGAAAGCTGTCCTTCGTCATGATGTGGGATGACCTGCTTGTCGCAAGGCGCGCTGGCTGGCGCGGGCGAGCGCCCCTTCTGCGCTGCGCTGGCGTGCCATGCGTGCCGCCTGGGCATGAACGGTCGTGTGCTGGAACAACTCGACGAGCGCCACGTCGGTGGTGAACTCGCGCTTCAACGCCACGTGCAGCTTCACGAGCAGAAGAGAATGACCACCGATATCGAAAAAATTCTCGTGAAGACCGACGCTGTTGAGGTGAAGCATCTCGCACCAAAGGGCTGCGACGCGCCGCTGTGGCGCGGTCATAATGCTTTCCGCTGCGCTTGCCTGCGGCCGCTGCTCGATGCTCGGATGCGGCAGCGCCTTACGGTCGACCTTGCCGTTGGGCGTCAGCGGCAACGCGTCGAGGACCGCGAACGCGTTGGGGACCATGTATTCCGGCAGCCTTGAACGCATTGCCATGCGCGCCGCTTCTGCGTCGAAAAACGCGCCCTTTTGCATTGTTACGTAGCCGACGAGCCGGACATCGCCCTTGCGTTCCTCACGTGCCGCAGCCACGCCCTCCTTGATGCCGGGAAGCGACACCAGCGCGGCCTCGACGTCACCGAGTTCAATGCGGTAGCCACGGATCTTAACCTGGTTGTCGCGACGACCGAGATATTCGAGCGTCCCATCGGCGCGCATGCGCGCCACGTCTCCCGTCTTGTAGATCCGCTCTGTCCTGCCCTCCCGAAGTGCAATGGTGACGAACCTGTCAGCCGTCAAGTCCGGCCGATTGCGGTATCCGCGCGCCACCCCCTCGCCACCAATGCAGAGCTCGCCGGCAACGCCGATCGGGCAGACGGCGTGACTTGGCGTCAGCACATAGCATTGCGTGTTGGTTATCGGCCGGCCGATGGTGATGCCCTTCCCGGGGTCGACCACCCGCGCAAGCGTCGACCATATGGTCGTCTCTGTGGGTCCATACATGTTCCACAGCTCGCCGACGCGATCCAGCAAGGACGACGCGAGATCAGGCGGCAACGCCTCGCCGCCCACCAGCGCTTTCATCTTCGGGCGACCGGTCCAGCCGGTGTCGAGCAAAACCCGCCAGGTCGCAGGCGTGGCCTGGAGCAGTGTGACGGCGTGCTCGTCGATCAACGCTGCCAGCCGCTCGCCGTCGAGTGCATCTGTGCGTGATGCAACAATGATGCGGGCGCCGACGCTCAGCGGCAGCCAGACTTCCAGGCCCGCGATGTCGAATGAGAGTGTCGTGACGGCAAGCAAAACATCATCGGCGGTGAAACCCGGCGCACGTTGCATTGCCTCGATGAATGCAACGACGTTGCAATGCTCGACCTCAACCCCCTTCGGACGGCCGGTGGAGCCGGAAGTGTAGATAACATAGGCAAGATCGGACGGCTCCACTGCGACGCACGGCGGCGTCGATGGCATGTCCTGGATGCGGACGGCATCGCCGTCGAGCCTGACCAGCGGCACGTCGCGGCCTTCAAAAAGCCTGCAATAGCGGTCCAGCGTGACGATCGCGGCAACGTTGGCGTCATCCAGCGTGGCGCGAAGGCGCTCCTGCGGATGCGACGGGTCGAGAGGCACGTAGGCGGCCCCGGCCTTCAGCACTGCGGCAAGCGCGACCGGCATGTCCACCGTGCGGTCGATGCACACCGCCACGAGGGCGCCGCGGTCGACACCGATCTCGGCCAGAAAATGCGAGAGGGCGTTGGCGCGCTGATCGAGGGCCTTGTAAGTCAGGGTCTCGCGTTCGTCCAAGGCGGCAACTGAGGCCGGCCGATCCTGGACGCTGTTCTCCAAGAGCGAATGCACCGTGCGCCGGCGGTCGTGGTCGACGTGGTTATCGTTGGAGCGCTCCACGAGGCTTAGGCTCTCTTCGGGCCCGACAAAATCAATCTCCTCGATGCGCGTATCCGGAGCGGCCGCAATCACGCCAAGCAAGCGCTGGTAGTGATCGTGCAAGCGGTCGATCGTCGCCTCATGGTACAGATCCGTAGCAAACTCGTAATAGATCCTGAGTTCACCCTCGTGCTCCACAGCATCAAGCCCAAGGTCGAAGCGCGCAACTTCGGCAAAGGTTTCGAAAGGGGCTACCCGCAGACCTGGAAGCGGTATCTGGACCATCGGGAACGACATCAAGGTGAAGAATACCTGGAAGATGGGCGAGTGACTTGTGCTTCGTGCCGGATTGAGCGCCTCGACAAGGTGGTCGAACGGCAGCGCCTGGTGATCAAGCGCGTCAAACATCGTTGCCGTGGCGCTGCCCATGTACTCTCTGAACGACGGGTTGCCCTCCATGCGACCGCGCAGAACGATCGTATTGGCAAGACAGCCGACGATGCTCTCCAACTCGGGCATACGGCGATTGGCGGCCGCAGATCCGACAAGAATGTCGTCTTGACCTGAATACCTGTGCAGCAGGACCTGCCATGCAGAGAGGAGAACGACGAATAATGTCGATCCCTCGCGTCGCGCAAGATCCTTTATTCGACCAAGCAGCTCGCCGGAAATGCGCCGAAGCATACGTTGCCCGCGGAAAGATTGTGCGATCGGACGGGGGTAGTCCGTTGGTAACTCGATGAGGGCAGGCGCACCTTCGAGCTTGCGTTTCCAGAAATCGAGCGAACGCGCGAAGCTGCCTTCTGCGGCAAGCCGCTGCTCCCAGCCTGCGTAGTCGACATATTGCGCCGGCACCGGCAGAGCCGGCTCGCGTCCTTCGACGTAGGCCGCGTAGAGTTGCATGAGCTCTCGCATAAGAATGGATGTCGACCAGCCGTCGCTCACGATGTGATGCGTAGTCATGGCGAAGACGTAGTGGTCGGCGCCGAGCGTGACGAGCATATACCGGGCCAGCGGCCCGCGCGCCAAATCGAACGGCTCCTGGCCGAAACCGAGAACCAGACGGCGCGCCTGCGGTTCCCGCTCGGCGGGCGGTAGGTCGCAAACATCGTGCCTTACAAGTGTCGGCAGAAGATGGTCGTCAATCTCGACCCAAGGCGCTCCGTCTTGCTCGCCGATCCGCGTCCGTAACGTCTCATGTCTGCGGGACAGGGTGATGAGACCGCGCTCCAGCGCCGCAACGTCGAGCCGTCCTTGGATATCGACCGCGATAAAGATATTGTAGTGTGACCTTCCTGGATCCACCTGATCGAGGAACCAGAGTCGCTGCTGAGCAAACGTCACCGGTAGTTGACCGGCACGGGGGACGCGTGAAAGGGCGCCAGCGCCGTTCACTTTGACGTCCGATTGCAGGCGCGCGATCAGAGAGTCACGGTTAGACGCGATCATTGTCTTTAACTGATCGCTAACCGCGCCCTTTGGTGCGTTGAGGCGCAGCTTGCCACCGTCGAGCTGCAGGCGGATGTCTTTGCCCTCAAGCTCCTGCAGCAACGATGAAATCGCCTCATTATCCATTATAAGGTTCCGTCTGCGCCTTCGCCTTGCCCAATGTTGCGGCACTCGATGTGCAAGCGGTCATCCCCGGCTTGCCTCGGCCACCGGAGAAAGGCAATGTGAATCGGCAACTTGCATACAAGCGGTGGCATTATCGTAAAGGTTGCCGCTGCAATTGGATTAAGCAAAACTCCCCCTTCACTCTTGTTAGCCAAGTCTACGCAGCTGTACTCAAAATGAGCCATCGAGTTAGCGCCGGCTAAAATTGCAGGCAGCGTAGACAACTTTTGCTAACCTCCTGTTCTTCACCGATTTAACATGCCTCAGCGCGGATGAATTTCTCTTGGACTGCGGTCGTCGTGGTAGCTATGCGCCGGGATCTCGCCACCCAGGAAACTGGACTTATGCATCATACTTCGATACTTAAATTAGAAAAACTCGGCAAGTGCGACCCACGCTTGTGATCCGCTAAAATCAGACATCTGTACTCATCTTAGAAACCACATTTCGCAGAAATCTCGGCGACATGCTCCAGCTGGAGGCTTGCGCCTTGCCCGCACCGACCCCGGCAATTCGGTCGAGGCGGCTGGCAATGGTACCGGGGAAAGGATTGATGCGAGATCATTTTAGCGCCTCCAAACGGGCGACGAGTCGGGCAACAATCTCGTCTTCCTGCAATTCATTGAGCCCGATTGTCAATGCATTCTCCTTCGCAGCATCTGAGGGGAAACCCATCTGGCGATCCGTCGACTTTTGAGCGTCGTGATCCGTTTGCGCAAGAGCGCGGCAGAGGAAGCCCGCCATGGCGCGGATGGTAGGGTAATTGAATGTCAAGGTCGACGGTAACTGCAAGCCACTCCCCGCTTCGAGGCTCCGTTTTAATTCGACGGCCATCAGCGAGTCCATGCCGAGGTCGAACATGCCGATGTCGATGCTGGGCGGTTCGTCAATACTTCCCAGCGTCACCATGACCCTGGTGCGAACGAAATCGGTCACAATGTCCTCACGCTCGGCTTCAGCCATATCTGCCAGGTGATGTAGCCGCGCATCTGCCGCATCCGTGCTCAAACCGGCCGAGGACATCCGGGCCCGGGTCCCTAGATCTGCAAGGAATGGACGCTCGCGCCTCGCTTCCTGCAATGGCTTCATCTTCGACCAATCCACCCGTGCGATCATCTTTTGCCTGGCGTCCGTCGGCAATGTCCTCGCGAGGAGGTCCAGCGCCTCATCCACCGACAACGGCTGGAGGCCGCTCGCCTCGTAGGATTGCCTGGTCTCCAAGGTGACCTTACGCATCACACTCCAGGTGCCCCAATTGACCGACAGGATCCTGCCGCACACGACAGGAGCTGCATATGCAGTGGCGTCCAGAAATGCGTTGGCGGCGGCGTAGTGGGCAAGTCCCGCAGCGCCGAGCAACGACGTCGAGCTCGAGAAAAGCGCCACAAAGTCCCTCGCGGAGGATCGCGTCAGCCGTTCCAGGATGTCGGTACCCATCAGTTTCGGCCG
>CADEDX010000071.1:0-12947 GCA_902826195.1 uncultured Bradyrhizobium sp.
AAGACTGGCTCCACCGCCACGGCCGACGCATTCGCGGCGGAGGCGGCCGGCTTGGCCGGTTGCTCGAGGCAGCGGATCGCGATTGCGAGGCTGGCGACCCCCTCGTCGCCGGTCACCGCCGGCACGTTGCCGGTACGGACGGCATCGAGAAACGCGAGCAGTTCGGCGCGCAGCGGCTCGTCATGGCCGACCGGCAGATGCCGCATCGAATAGCTGCCGTCGGGCTTGAAGCCGAAACATTCGGTGACCTGCCGCGTCAGCAGATCGCCCATCACATACTTGCCGCGGGTGGCGACCGTGACGCTGCGCGCCTTGAACGGCGTCAGCCAGTTGGTGTTGATGTGGGCGAGCACGCCGGAGGCGGTGCGGAACTGCAGCAGCGCGATATCTTCGCGCTCGGCGACCGCGCTGGAAAGCTGCGGCTGCACCTCGACGATGTCGGATTCGGTGAACCAGCGGATCAGGTCGATATCGTGCACAGCGAGATCGATCACCACGCCGACATTCGACATCCGCGGCGGAAACGGCCCAACGCGCGTGATGCCGATCGAAAGAATATCCTCGCCTAATATCGCCTGCTTGATGGCGGCGACCGCCGGATTGAAGCGCTCGACATGGCCGACCATCAGCGTCACGCCGGCGCTATTCGCCGCGTTGACGATGTCCTGCCCCTCCTCCACCGTCGAGGCGACCGGCTTCTCGACCAGGATGTGAATGTTGCGCGTGATGCAGGCCAGCGCGATCTCGTGATGCAGATGGGTGGGCGCTGCGATGGTGACGGCGTCGACGCCTTCATTGAACAGTTCATCGAGTTCGGCGAAGGCGCGGCAGCCGGCGAGCGCAGTGGCCCGCGCGCGATGTTCGGGCAACGGATCGACGATTCCGACCAAGGTCACCCCGGGCAGACCGGCCAGCACGCGGGCATGATTACTGCCCATGACACCGGCGCCGACCACGCCGACGCGCAAGCCGCCGACGGCACCGATCTTCGCGTCGGATGCGGGCCCTTTGGAACTCATGATATGTCGACCCCAAAACAGACGTTGCGCAGAGATTGCGCCAGTAACTTCCCCGGCGGTTCCTCTAGCACGCCGTCACAGGCGTGGCGAACGCGATCGACGGTTTTTAGACACGTTTTGATTCAAACAATTACAGTCGACCCAGCAGTGAAATTACGGCGCCATCAGAACCTTCCGTTCCGATAAATCGGAACGGAAGGCTCTGCATTTTTTGTTTGACGCGTCTTCTTGACGCGAACCGGTCGCCACTTCGCTGGAAAACGCTCTAGCTGCGCTGGTAATCGTCCTCGATGCGGATGATGTCGTCCTCGCCGAGATAGCTGCCGGTCTGGACCTCGATCAGTTCGAGCTGGATCTTGCCGGGATTCTCCAGCCGGTGCACCGCGCCGATCGGGATATAGATCGACTCGTTCTCGTGCACGGTCTTGACCAGTTCGTTGACGGTGACCTGTGCCGTTCCGCGCACCACGATCCAGTGCTCGGAGCGGTGATGATGCTTCTGCAGCGAGAGCCGCCCGCCCGGCTTGACGATGATGCGCTTGACCTGGTGACGGTCGCCATTGTCGACCGACTGATACGATCCCCAGGGCCGGTGCACCCGGATGTGATCCTCGGTCACCTGCGGCGCCACCGTTTTTAGTTTCGCAACCAGCCGCTTCAACCCGTTGGCGTCCTTTTGCCTGGAAACCAGTATGGCGTCCTGGGTCGCAACCACGACGAGATCGTCGACACCTTCGAGCGCGACCAGCGCGCGGTCGGTCGATACGTTGCAGTTGCGCGAATCCTCGAACACCGCAGCCCCCCGCGCCGCGTTGCCGTCGCCGTCCTTGTCGGACAATTCCCAAACCGCACGCCAGGAGCCGACATCGGACCAGCCGCACGCGACCGGCACGACCGCGGCGCGCGCGGTTTTTTCCATCACGGCGTAATCGATCGAGATCGATTTCGCCGATCCGAACGCGGCCTCGTCGAGCTTGACGAAGCCGAGATCAGTGCCCGCCTTCGCGACCGCGTCGCTCACGGCCTGGACGCTTTCCGCATCGACCTTGCGATACTCATCCGTCAACACGGCGGCACGGAACATGAAGTTGCCGCTGTTCCAGAGATAGCCGGACTTGACATAATCCGCCGCCGTTGCCGGATCCGGCTTCTCGACGAATTCGGCGACCGCGCGGACCTTGCCGGAAATGATCGCACCGGGATTGATGTAGCCATATTCGGTGGCGGCGCGTTCGGGCTCCACGCCGAAGGTCACGATGTGGCCGGCTTCCGCGGCGGCCAGTCCCTCGCGACAGGCAGCGAGGAAGGCGGGCGTATCGCCCACCACGTGGTCGGCGGCCAGCGCCAGCACGATCGCATCCTTGTCACGCGTTTCGGCAAACGCCGCGCCGGCCGCGATCGCCGGCCCGGAATCGCGCCGCATCGGCTCCAGCAGCACATCGGCCTCGCGCCCGATCTCCGCCAGTTGCTCGAGCACCATGAATCGATAGGCGTTGTTGGTGATGATGACGGGCCGTTCGAACAGATCAGCGTCGGAAACCCGCAGCAGCGTGTCCTGGAATGTCGAGCGCGCCCCGAACAGGGACAGGAACTGTTTCGGGTGAACTTCGCGCGAGGCCGGCCACAACCGCGTTCCGGCGCCGCCGCACATGATCAGGGGAATGATTTTTCGGGTCATCGGCGTTTCAAATCCTGTAGCACTCACAATACCACGCGACAAAATCGGCAAGCCCGTCCTCGATCGAGGTCTGCGGCCTGAAGGTATCGCGCATCAATTCGGCGACATCCGCAAAGGTCTCGGTCACGTCTCCGGGCTGCATCGGCAGCATCTCCCTGACCGCCGCGCGGCCCAGTTCCCGCTCCAGAACCGCTACCACATGAAGCAGTTCTTCCGGATGATTGTTGCCGACATTGTAAACCCGCGCCGACGCCGCGGCGCCCTCGTCGTGCGGCGGCTGGTCGACCAGTTTCAATACGACGCGGGTTACGTCGTCGATATGGGTAAAATCGCGCCGCATCCTGCCATGGTTAAAGAGACGGATTGGGGTTCCCTCGACGATCGCCTCGGTAAACGCGAAAATCGCCATATCGGGCCGGCCCCACGGCCCATAAATGGTAAAGAAACGCAAACACGTCACCGGAATCCGATAGAGATGGCTGTAGGAATGCGCGATCAGCTCATTCGCCTTTTTGGTCGCCGCATAGAGGCTGATCGGATGGTCGGTTTTGTCGTTCACCGAAAACGGCAGCTTGGTGTTGGCGCCGTAGACCGACGATGACGACGCATAGACCAGATGGCCGCAGCCGTGATGCCGGCAGCCCTCCAGCAGATTGACGACCCCTGCAAGATTGGCGTCGACATAGGCATGCGGATGGTCGATCGAGTAACGCACGCCGGCCTGTGCCGCGAGATGCACCACTTTTTCGAAACGTTGCCCGGCAAACAGGCGCGCCATCGCGGCGCGATCGGCGAGATCGATCTGTTCGAACGCAAAATCCCGCTCTCCGCGCAGAATGTCGAGACGCGCTTTCTTCAGCGCCGGGTCGTAATAGTCGTTGAGATTGTCGAGACCGACCGCGGCGCGACCTTCGGCCAGCAGCCGTCGCGCGACGTGGAAGCCGATGAAACCCGCGGCCCCGGTGACCAATATTGGTTGATCCGGCATCGTATCCCTGGAAGGCGCCGCTCAAGGGCTTAAAACTGGCGTCCGGGCCTCTTTACCTGCGTTGCGGAGGGGGGCGCAAGCGCGCCCGCCCCGCTATTGCCAGATCGGTCCGAAAACCATACCAAGGCGCCGAATTGCAGCGCTTTTTACACCTTTCTCAAACCCAGCACAGGCGAGATGCGCGGTATCCTGCTTTCAGCGTTGAAGATACTGGTCTCGGCGGCGCTGCTGTATTTCTCGCTGCGCAAGGTCGACCTGGCCGAGCTATTCGGCCGCATCGACGTTTCCAGCCTGGGCTGGATCGGCGTGGCGATTGCGGTGACGTTCCTGCAGATATTCGTCGGCGTGCTGCGGTGGCGCGAGATCAGCGCGGAGTGCGGCGCGCCGCTGCCGACGAGGCAGGCGATGCGCTTCAACGTGATCGGAACCTTCTTCAACCAGACACTGCCCTCCTCGATCGGCGGCGACGCGGTCAGGCTGTGGCTGGTGGCGCGCAGCGGTCACGGCTGGCGGGCGGCGACCTATTCCATCTTCGTCGACCGCGCCATCGGGCTGATCGCCCTCGCGGTGGTGATCGTCGCGAGCCTGCCCTGGAGCTATCGCCTGATCACCGATCCGAACGGCAGATCGGCGCTGCTGCTGGTCGATTTCGCAGCGCTTGCCGGCGGTCTTGGATTTCTCGTGCTCGGCCGGCTGCCGTGGCCGTGGCTTAAGCGCTGGTGGCTCACCCACCACTTCCACGCCTGTTCGGTGATCGCCAATCGCGTGCTGTTCAGCCGCGCGCACGGTCCGAAAGTCGCGATCCTGTCGCTTCTGGTGCATGTGCTCGCCGTCGTCATCGCCTGGTGCGTGGTGCAATCGATCGCAGCGCCCGTGCTGTTCGGTCAGGTTTTCCAGCTCGTTCCGCCGGTCATGCTGATCACCATGCTGCCGATCTCGATTGCCGGCTGGGGCGTCCGCGAGGCCACCATGGGACTGGCGTTCGGATATGCCGGCCTGATGGCGAGCGAAGGCGTCAACATCTCCCTGCTCTACGGCGCCGTATCGTTCATCGTCGGCCTGGTCGGCGGGCTGGTCTGGATTCTGAGCGCCGAGAAGGCCGCGCAAGGCGCAACCCCGATTCAGGTTCCCAATAATCCCTGAAGCAACTTTCCACGCGGATCGAATGGCCAGTTCGCTTTTTCTGCTGTCATTGGCCGCCGCGGTGCCGGCGGCGCTGCTGTCGGGCGCGCTGACATGGGCGATCCGGCCGCTCATGATGCGAATAGCGCTGGCAAAGCCGAACGCGCGTTCCTCGCACCGGATACCGACGCCGCAGGGCGCCGGCGTCGCGGTGATCGCGGCGACGCTGATCGCGGCCGCGGCGGTCATCGGGCTTGCCGGCGCGGACGTGAAGATCCCTTTCGTCGTGTTCGGCGCAACGCTGTTCATCGCAGCGGTGGGCTTTGTCGATGACGTCAAGGCACTTCCCGTCGTACCGCGGATGCTGCTGCAGGGGGCTGCGGTCGCTGCCGTGATCGTTGCGGCGTCCGAAGGCTTGCGGATCGTTCCCGCCTGCCCGCTCTGGCTCGAGCGCGGCTTGCTGGTCATCGCCGGCCTGTGGTTCGTGAACCTCGTCAACTTCATGGACGGGCTCGACCTGATGACGGTCGCCGAGATCGTTCCCGTCACCGGCGCCCTCGTCCTGCTCGGTTGGCTGAACGAAGTTCCGGTGCCCGCGACCGTGGCCGCCGCGGCGCTGCTCGGCGCGATGCTCGGCTTTGCGCCTTTCAACCGGCCGGTGGCAAAGATATTTCTCGGCGATGTCGGCAGCCTGCCGATTGGTCTCCTGGCCGGCTGGTGCCTGTTGCAACTCGCCTGGCATCAGCAGATTGCGGCCGCGCTGCTGCTGCCGCTGTATTATGTCACTGACACGACCGTCACGCTGTTTCGGCGGATGGCACGGCACGAGCCGTTCTGGGCAGCGCACCGCAGCCATTTCTACCAGCGCGCCACCGACAATGGATTTTCCGTATCGCGTGTGGTGGGTGAAGTGTTCGCGCTCAACCTACTGCTCGCCGCTCTGGCGATCGGATCGGCCATGACCCCGTCGGCGGCCACCGCCGTTCTGCTTTTCATTGTCGGCGGTATCGCCACGGCATTGCTGATGCGCCGCTTCTCGCGCCCGCTGCCGTCCCGCTAATCTGGCTTTTGCAGAAGCTCACTGATCAGGCTGCAATAGCCGGCCATCGCCACGTCGAAGTCGAATCGACCCGCGATCTCGGCCGCGCGTCCGGCGCGCCGCGGATCGTTGGCATCGGCGGCGTGGCTGACTGCTTTCGCGAGCTCATCCGCGTTGCCGGGCTCGACGACCCAGCCGACATCGTGCTCGATGACGGTAAGCGCCGCCTCGGCATCCGGTTCGGAAACGAGAATCACCGGGCGGCCGATCGCCCGCAGATTGTAGAATCGGCTCGGCACCGACACGCCGGCGACATTCTTGCGGTACGGGATGATCCAGACGTCGGCTGCCGAAAGAAATGTCTCCAGCTGGTCGTCCTCGACGCGATCCACCAGCGTGACGTTCGGAAGCCTTGCGTCGGCCTGCAGCGCCTTCAACTGATCGAACCCCACACCCCAACCGGACAGCAGGAAGTGGATATCGCCGTTGTCGCGCAGCAATCGCGCCGCCTCGAATACGACGACGGGATCGTGGGTGAAGCCGAGATTGCAGGAAAGTCCGACGACGAAACGGGCGGAAAGCGAACGGCGATACGGATTGTCGGGGTCGACCGCGAACGCCGCGCGCCAGCGTCGCTCAGTTCGGAATGAAGCGAATTTTTTCGCGCGTCATGCCGCGATAGCGCAGCAACAATTTCTCGGTGTCGCGGCCGATGATGATGATGGCATCGGGCGTTGAGAACATGCATGGCCTTCGCCAGCAGGGATTCCGGCTTCAGCATTCCCGCCATGACGAGGACATCTGGATAGGTCGTGCATGATCAACACCGATCTTGCACCCTTCCATTTCGCGGCGGCGGCGAACGCGCAGGCAGCATGAAGGGTGCGGGCACGGTGAGCACGACGTCGCCGCGCCGCAGCCGCGTCAAAAGCACGAAGAACATCCGTACCGTAAACTGCAGTTCGGCCAGCGCGCTTTCCCAGCGCGGCCTTGCCGGGCATCCAGTTCCTGACCTCGACGATTTCGGGGTTGCCCGCCCGCGCAGACGCGGCGGAGCCCGCCGTTCCCGACAGCACCACGACCTCCGCTTCGCGCGCCACGCGCTCCGAAATCGCCGACATGATCGCCGCCGTGGTGCTCGGGTCGGGCGGATAATGCTGGCTGGCGACGACGACTCTTACCGATTTTTGCATCATCGCTTTCGAACTGGCCCGCTCGGCCGGCGGATGCCGAAAAGATCAGGCGGCGTTCGATCCGAATTCGGGCACAGCATCCTTGAGCACCCCGCGGATGGTCGAACGGTCATCCCGCGCAATGGCATCTTCCAACGCCGCCAGCCATTTACGCAGGGTCTGCATCGGCGGCTCGTTCGGCTTGGCCGCCATGATACCGGCGACGCCGATTTCCACCGCCGGCTCCTCGCTGGCGAACAGGATCTCGTTCAGCCGCTCGCCCGGCCGCATGCCGCTGAACACGATCTCGATATCGATGCCGGGTTCGAGGCCGGACAGGCGGATCATCCGCTCGGCCAGTTCGACGATCTTGACCGGCTGTCCCATGTTGAGGACGTAGACGGAAACATCCGGCCGCGCCGGCGTCAACGCATGGGTCGCCGCCGTCAGCACGAGATCGCAGGCCTCGCGAATGGTCATGAAGTATCGCACCATGTCCGGATGCGTCACCGTGACCGGGCCGCCGGTTTCGATCTGCGCCTTGAATTTCGGCACCACCGATCCGTTGGAAGCCAGCACGTTGCCGAACCGCACCGAGATCAGCCGCATATGCGGCTTGCGGCCCGATTGCATCATCAGGTCGTGGTCGAGCGCCTGGCAATACATCTCGGCAAAGCGCTTGGTCAGACCCAGCATCGAGACCGGCTCGATCGCCTTGTCGGTCGAGATCATCACCATCGCCGACGCGCCCGCTGCCAGCGCAGCGTCGGCAACGTTGACCGAACCGAATATGTTGGTCTTGACGCCCTCGCTCCAGTCGCGTTCGAGGATCGGCACGTGCTTCAGCGCCGCGGCATGGAACACAATATCCGGCTTGAATTCCCGCATCAGGCTCATGATCCGGTCGCGGTCGCGGATATCGGCGATCCGTCCCTCGATCGCGGCATTGGTCCCGCGAGCCGTCAGCGCCTCCGTCACCGCATACAATGCCGGTTCGGAATGCTCGATCACCAGTAGCCGCGCAGCGCCGAAGGTTGCGACGCGGTCGCAAATCTCCGAACCGATCGAGCCGCCGCCGCCGGTGACGATCACGGCCTTGCCCCTCACCAGCGTTTCGAGCCGCGCATAGTCGATCTTCTCGCTCGGCCGCAGCAGCAGGTCTTCCACGGCGACGTTGGTCAGCCGCGGTACGTCGCCGCTTTCGAGCGACGGCAGGCGGCTGACGAACAGGCCGAGCCGCTTGGCCCGCATCAAAACCTGCTCAGGACGCGCGTCGGGTTCAAACGCGGACGGCGTCATGACGATGCGCGATATCGGCTTGCCTCGTCCGGCATAGTCCCGCACGACGTCCTCGACGTCGTCGATACCACCCAGCACCGGCACGTTGCGGATCGACTGGCCGCGGTCCGCGGCCGACGGCGACAGCACGCCGACCGGCCAGAGCTGCTTGACGGCGCCGCTCTCGATAGCGCGCAGCAGCACCTCCGCATCGGCGGCGCGGCCGATCAGCAGCATCGACGACGCCCCTTCGGTCCGGGCGTGGCGGCGAACGCGCGAATAGCGAAAATACCGATAGCCGAAACGAAGCCCGCTCAAGGCGAACACCTGGAGAAACCAGTAGAGCACGATGGTGATACGGCCAAACAGCACCGGCGCCTTGCTGCTCGATGCCGCGAAAATGAACGCATAGTCCAGCACGATCAGCGCCACCGTCAGCACGCTCGCCACGCGCATGATGTTCAGCGCGTCCGGAAGCGATATGAAGCGCCATTTCGTGGTCGTCAGGTTGAAGACGTAGCAGATCACGACGCTGAAGGCGACGAACAGCGGCAGAACGCGCAGCAACAGCGGCAGACGGGCATAGAAGGCCTCGCCGCCCTCGAAGCGCAGATAGAACGCCGCGAGCAACGCAAACGCCGTCGCCAGCGCATCATGCGTGGCGATCAGAAAATTGCGATGCGTCAGTTGCGAAAGAGGCGTCATTCCTGTGGCCGACGGCTGAAGCGGAGGGATTCGCAGAGCTTTCCTGGCCCGCTGATATCTTATCTGCGGCGCGCATGCCAGCGATCATGGCCGGGCGGTTCCGGAAGATTCCGCTTCCGACCCGGCGCGCAGCACCATGCCGCCGGCGATGCCGACGCCCAGCACATACATCCATCCCTCATGGAAATCGAACAGATGCGAGTTGAACAGCGAACTGAACACGTTCTGCAACACCACCATCAGCCCGATCCAGGCCGCCAGACCCTCGACGCGGAGCAGCGCGAAAATGCGACGCCACATGGCGTAGAAAATCACGACCCCGACCGCGCCCCACTGCACCGCGACGTTGAGGGTCTGGTTGTGCGGGGTTCCCGATCACCTGCCCCTGCGCCAGCACGGCGGGTCCGGTCGCCGCGGCCTCGAACAGCCCCCGCGTCGAACCCGCGCCGTGGCCGATCACCGGCGCCTCGGCAAAGAACCGCAACGACTTCTCCCAGAATTCGAGGTGCAGCCCGATCGACGTCGGCTGGTTGCGCTCCTTGTAGATCCGGTAGTCCCGCGCGAACGTGTCCATCGTCGCCTGCAACTGAGGCGACAGCGTCCAGGCCAGCGCACCGAACATCACGACGGCCACTATCAGCAGCACGTGGTGCGCCATTTAAGATGCACCATCGCGAATACGGCGAGCATCACCGGCAACGTCACCAGCGCCGTGCGCGACACCACGACGAACACCATGTTCAGGAAAAAGCTGGCCGATACCGCCATCAGCAACAGCGCCGGCCGGAGCCTGCCTTCGCGCAACGACGTGATGATGGGAAAGATCAGTACCAGCGCGCACAACGCAAACTCCTGGCTCTAAGCGATGTAATTCTTGACGAAAATACCGTGCCTGCCCGGCTCGTCAGGGGGCTTCAGTGTCAGGCTCGGATCGAGCGCAACGATCCAGGATACAACCATCAACACGGCGCAGGACGCCAGGAACGCGACAAACACCCACATTCCACGGGGCAAACGCGCGAAATGATAGAACAGTCCGGGTAACACCAGGAGCTTGAGGGTGGGACTGATGGCGTAAAGCCGCGTGCTCCACGACGCGTCCGACCACAGCGTGCCGACAAGCGCCAGACCGACCAAAGCGAACGGCAGATAGCAGATCGGCTGCTTCAGCAAGCGCCCGTAGGCCCGCAAGTCCATCACCCATGCCACGGCGCCAAGCCATAGGAGCACGAAGATCGCCGGCAGCGTCGCCGACCAGGGCAATGTGAGCGCGGCCAGAATCGCAAAGACGTCCGCAATCGTCGTCCACAGCGCCTGGTCGCGCCAGTACCGCCGCAGCGGCGACGTCGGCGGAACCACCGCACTCAGGGTCACGCCTTGCCTCCCCGCGCTCGGTCGACCAGCGAGGTCGTGCTGTGGCCCGGCAGGATGTCGACAAGGACGACTTCGCCGCCGGCCGCCTCGACGATCTCGTGGCCGACGACCCGTTCGCGGGTGTAGTCGCCGCCCTTGACCAGCACGCTCGGCGTGACCTTCGCAATAAGGTCGATCGGCGTGTCCTCTTCGAAGATCGCGACGAGATCGACCGCCTCCAGCGCCGCCAGCACTTCGGCGCGCGCGCTTTCGTTCTGCACCGGGCGGCCCTCGCCCTTCAGCCGCTTCACCGAGGCGTCGCTGTTGAGACCGACGATCAGCCGATCGCAGGCGCGGCGCGCGGCCGTCAGCACCTTGACGTGGCCGGGATGCAGAAAATCGAAGCAGCCATTGGTGAAGCCGATGCGCAGCCCCTGCCGCCGCCAGTCCGCAAGATGCGTATCGAGATCGCGGCCGGCGGGCACGATCTTCTCTTCGGCCACCAGCGACGCGTGCGGCAGGATCTTTCGTCGCAACTCCGACGGCGTCACGGTCGCGGTCCCCTTCTTGCCGACGGCCACCGCCGCCGCCGCGTTCGCCGTCCGTAACGCACCCTCCCAGTCGGCCCCGGCCGCCCGCGTCAGCGCCAGCACGGCGGCGACCGTGTCGCCGGCGCCCGAGACATCGCGCACCTTCACCGGCAGCGCCGGCACGTGGATTGCCTCGCCGCCGCGAACCACCAGCGTCATGCCGTATTCGCTTTGCGTCACCAGCATGGCCTCACAATCGGCCAGCACCATCGCATCCTGCGCCGCGGCGGCGATGTTGAGATCGCTGTCGGCGCGGCTGCGGGTGGCTTCGGCAAACTCCTTGCGGTTCGGCGTCAGCAGCGTGGCGCCGCGATAGATCGCAAAATTGGCGCTCTTGGGGTCGACGATCACACGCTTGCCGAGCTTCCTGGCAGCGTCTATGACGTTGCGGATGACGCGCGCCGTCAGCACGCCCTTGGCATAGTCGGACAGCAGCACGATGTCGGCGCGCGCGAGCTGCGGCAGGATCGCGTCGATCAGCCGTTGCTCGACATCGGCCGCGGCCGGAACGGCCAGCTCCCAATCCGCGCGCAGCATATGCGTGGAGAAATGCTCGGAGACAAAGCGCACCTTGCGCGTCGTCGGACGCGAGGGATCGGTGACCAGCACGGCCTCGATCAGCTTCTCCTGCGCCAGCTCCGCCTTCAGCCTGGCGCCCGCCTCGTCCTCGCCGACCAGGCCTGCAAAAATGCAGCGCGCGCCGAGCGAAGCGATATTACGGGCGACATTGCCGGCGCCGCCGACATTGGTCTCGCTGCGCTGGACGGCGATGACGGGGGCCGGCGCCTCCGGCGACACGCGTGACACCTCGCCATAGACGAACTCATCGAGCATGAGGTCGCCGACGCAGAGCACGGTCTGGCGCGGGATCGCCTGGCTCAGGGCTTCGAAATCGAACATTGGTTTACCTGGTGCCCATCAGCGAAAGCGGTCGGTGCGATCGAGAAAGCTCTTCACATAGCGCCCGACCGAGTCTTCCAGCGCGGTGAAGCCGCCATTATAGCCGGCGCGCAGCAGCCGATCGACGTCGCTCTGGGTGAAGTATTGATAGCTGCCGCGGATCTGCTCGGGCATGTCGATGTACTGGATGTTCGGCTCGGCGCCGAGCGCGGCATAGGCCGACACCATCAGGTCGCGAAAGCTGCGCGCGGTGCCGGTGCCGACGTTGAAGATGCCGCTGACCGACGGCGTCGCAAGCAGCCACATCATCACCCGCACGACGTCGTCGACATAGATGAAGTCGCGCCGCTGGTCGCCGTCGGCTATGCCCTCGCGGTGCGACTTGAACAATTGCACCGGGCGCCCGGCCTTGACGTCGTCGAAGCGCCGCGCCAGTACGCTCATCATCGCGCCCTTGTGGTATTCATTGGGCCCGAACACGTTGAAGAATTTCAGCCCGGCCCATTGCGGCGGCAGCCGTTCGCCGCGCGCGGCGCGCTCGGCCACCGCCATGTCGAACAGATGCTTGCTCCAGCCGTAGAGATTCATTGGCCGCAGCTTCTGCAAGGCGTCCATGGAGCGGTCGTCGCGAAACCCCTGCTCGCCGTCGCCATAGGTCGCCGCCGAGGAGGCATAGATCAGCGGCGTAGCATTCGCCGTGCACCAGTCCAGCAGCCGCATCGACAGGCGGAAATTGGTCTCGATCACCAGGTCGCCGTCGGTGGCCGTGGTCTCGGAGATGGCGCCGAGATGGATGAGGGCCTCGAGCCGGCGGCCCTTCAGCCAATCCATCAGTTCCGAAGGCGGCACGAAATCGGCGAGCCGGCGCTTGGCGAGGTTACGCCATTTGCCGTCCTGGCCGAGCACGTCGCACACGGCGACGTCCCGCCCGGCGTCGTTCAACGCGGCCACGACGTTCGACCCGATAAAACCGGCGCCCCCGGTCACCAACAACATGCCGTCCCCTGCCATGATGGTCAGGGCAAAGCTTTGCCCCACTCCCGCGCGGCAGGCAATCTGGCATCGCGGGCAAAGCACAGGCCAATCGATCCGCGTTACCTCTC
>CADEDX010000071.1:12957-17833 GCA_902826195.1 uncultured Bradyrhizobium sp.
ATTCAGGTTCATCAATTAGAATTGAAATGGAGGATGCCGCCGACACCAGGCCGATCCTGATCGTGCCCTATATGTGGATTGGCGACTTCGTGCGCGGCCACACCGTGGTGCGGGTATTGAAGCAGCGCTGGCCGAACCGCCCGGTCGACCTGCTGGTGACCTCCCTTTGCGCCCCGCTGGTCGCGCATATGCCCGGTGTCCGGGCGGGCATCGTCTGGGATTTGCCCCGCGGCCAGCTTGCCGTGGCCAAACAAAGGGGGTTGGCCGCCGAGCTGCGGAGCCGGGGTTATGGAACCGCCCTTGTGCTGCCCCGCACCTGGAAGGCGGCGATCGCGCCGACACTGGCCGGTATCCCCGAGCGCGTCGGCTTTTTCGGCGAGGCTCGGTTCGGCCTGATCAACCGGATGCGCTGGGGCGAGAAGGCGCTGCCCCGCTTTATCGACAAGAATGCCGCACTGGCTCTGCCGGCGGGCGCGCCGCTGCCGCCGGAATGGCCGGTGCCGCAGCTCGTCGTGCCGTCGGAGGAGATCGCGCGCTGGCGGCAGGCCAATGGACTGGGTTCAGGCCCGGCGGTGGCGCTGGCCCCCGGGTCGGTCGGCGCATCAAAACGATGGACCTATTATCCACAGGCCGCCCGGCTTCTGATCGAGCGCGGGCTCGACGTCTGGGTGGTCGGCGGCCCCGGCGAAAAGGCGCTGGCGCAGGAGATCGTTGCCGTCGGCGGCAGCAAGGTCCGTGACCTCACCGGCACCGACCTGCGCAACGGCATTCTGGCGATGGCCGCAGCCCGCGTGGCGATCTCGAACGATTCCGGCCTGATGCATATCGCGGCGGCCATCGGCACGCCGACCATGGGCATTTTTGGCCCCACCAGCCCCTATCTGTGGGCGCCGCTGAACGGCCTCGCCGCCACAGTGCTGCAGACCAAATCGAAGCTGCCCTGCCAGCCCTGTCAGCGCACCGTCTGCACTGTGAATGACCACCGCTGCATGCGCGACATCGAGGCAACCGAGGTGGCCGACATCGCGCAGCGCGTGATGGCTCAATCCTCTGTTTGACGCGTTTTCTTCACGCGGACCGGTGACTACCCCCGGTTCAAGTCCGAGGGCATGCTTCGCTCGAAAACGCTATAGCGTGCGATAGACCGCGGCGATCGCGTTGGCTTCCGCCTGCAGGCTGAATTTCTCCAGTACACGCGCGCGCGCCCGCTCGCCTATCGCGTTTGCCGCCGCCGGATCGCGCATCAAAGGCTCCAGCGCAGCCACCAGCGCCTCGACATCCCCCGGCGGCGTCAGCACGCCGGTGACGCCGTCCTCGACCACGAATTCGGCGGCCCCCGCCCGCGCCGCCACCAGCGCCGTGCCTGAAGACATCGCCTCGATCAGCGTCAACCCAAAACCTTCATTGCGCGAGGTGAAGGCGTAGATCGTCAGCCGCCGGTACCAGCGCTGCACTTCCTCGATCTCAAGCTCGCCCGCGATGACGATGCGCGATTGCAGGCCGGCCGCCTCGATCTGCTGCTTCAATTGGTTGGCAAACCGCTGCTGCTCCGGCACCACGGCGCCGACGATCACGGCGGTGAAATCCGGGTAGCGCGGCAACAGCCGGCACATCGCCGCGACGAAAACATCCGTGCCCTTTTGCGCGCGTACACGGCCGAAGCAGCCGATGGCGTAGCGACCCGGCAGGTTCGCCTCGGCGAACGCCGCCGCGCGATCGGCCGGCGGCGCATACGCGTCGGTGTCGACGCCGTGCATCACCACCGTCGCCTTGCGCTTGAGGAACGACGCCGACAATTCGGAGGTCGCGATCACCGCATCCATCTGCCGGATCAGCCACCGCGTCAGTCGCTTGTGGTGCCGCTGCGCAGCCGAGGTGAACACGAGTATCAGCGGCCAGCCGAGCGCGCGCAGCAACAGCCCCGCGATCATCTCATCATTGCGCCGCGCGTGCCAGATCAGCGGCGTCTTGCGGCGCCAGAGTTTCAACAGATCGACAAATCCCATCCGCGCGATGCCGTCCGGCGCGTGCGGGCCGAGCCAGGCCGCGCGGTACATCGCGGCGAGTTTTGGCGCCACCATGCGGTTGGTCGCCGTGACGCCCGAATAGCGCCTGTGCAGGTTCGGCACGATCAGCTGCAGATCACTGGGCAAATTAGTCTCGATCGGCACTTCCGGCTCCGTTTCGGCCCGTTCCTATACGCAACATTAAGCATAGTGGCCAGTTCGGCGCCTGCCGAAACCCTGTCTTCACCGAGGCCCCGCTAGCCTCGGCCTCAATAATAAAACAGGGATAGGTGTCTCATGACAGTGCTCGTCACTGGTGGCGCCGGCTATATCGGCAGTCACATGGTTCATGCGCTGGCGGATGCCGGCGAAAGCGTCGTCGTGATCGACAATCTTTCCACCGGGTTCTCTAACTTCCTGCCCGAGGGCGTGCCGTTGTTCATCGGCGATGCCGGCGACGAAAACCTCGTCACGGGCGTGATCGCCCAGCACGGGATCGAGAGCATCATCCATTTCGCGGGCTCCATCGTGGTGCCGGATTCCGTGCGCGATCCGCTGGGCTATTACCGCAACAACACCATGGCGACCCGCAGCCTGCTGAATGCCGCTGTGAAGGCGGGCGTCAAGCGCTTCATCTTTTCGTCGACGGCCGCCGTTTACGGCAACCCAGACCAGGTGCCAGTGCCAGAGCACGCGCCGACGCGACCGGCTTCACCTTATGGGTCGTCCAAGCTGATGACGGAAATCATGCTGCACGACGTCGCCACCGCCCATGGCATGAACTATGTCGTGCTGCGCTACTTCAACGTCGCCGGCGCCGATCCGAAGCTCCGCTGCGGCCTTGCCACCGTTGGCGCGACGCATCTCCTGAAGATCGCGGTCGAGGCAGCGACCGGGCAGCGCGCCAAGATGGACGTCTACGGTACCGACTATCCGACGCCGGATGGCAGTTGCATCCGCGACTTCATCCATGTCAGCGATCTCGCCCAGGCCCATCGCGCAGCACTTGCCTATCTGCGCGGCGGCAAAGGCTCGATCACGCTGAATTGCGGCTACGGCCGTGGCTATTCGGTGCTCGAAACCATCGAGGCCGTCCGCCGCGTCTCGAAGCGCAATTTCGCGGTTTCCTATGCGCCGCGCCGCCCCGGCGACATCATGACCATGGTCGCCGACACCAGCCGCATCCGCTCAACACTGGACTGGACGCCGCAATTCGACGACCTGGACACCATCGCCACCCACGCGCTGGCTTGGGAAGAGAAACTGTTCCGCGACCGCGGTGGGCTTCCGCAGCATGCGGAATCCGCCTGAAATCAAGCGCTTATTTGGCTTGAAAAAGCCCGGACAAGCAGGCAAGGAGTCCCCGCTATAGCCCTGACGCGCCCGGTTACCAGGCAGCGTCAATGGAACGCGGATGACCGAACTTCCAAACAAACCGACCCGAAAAATCACCGACGATCCCTATGGCGCGGCGATCCTGATTCGCCGCCTCGTCATGGAACAAGGCTTTGTCTACTGGCGGCGCTATGTCACCGCGTTTGCGTTCATGGCCGTGTCCGCCGCCGCTACCGCGGGCTCCGCCTATATCCTGGGCCAGGTGATCAACCAGGCCTATATCGACAAGAATGTCACCGGCATCGCGATCCTCTCCGGCGTCACCGTGGTGCTGCTGTTCATCAAGGGTATGGCGACCTACGGCCACACCGTGATCTTGTCGAAAATCAGCAACGCCATACTCGCCAACAACCAGCGGCGGCTGTTTGCCAAGCTGATGAGCGAAAGCATCGGCTTCTATTCCGAGCGGCATTCCTCCGAATTCCTGGCGCGGCTGACGTCGGGTGCGAAATCGATCACCGATGTCCTGACGCTGTTGATCAACGCCGTTGGACGCGACGTGGCGCTGCTCGTCAGCCTGATCTTCGTGATGGTGACGCAGGATCCGGTGCTGTCGTTTATCGGCCTCGTGGTGGTGCCGCCGGCGATGCTGATCCTTCGCAAGCTGATCAAGCGCATTAAGGGCCTCGCCCACAACCAGTTCACCGGCAGCGCCGACATCATGGAGACCATGCAGGAATCGCTGCAGGGCATCCGCACGGTGAAAGCCTTCACGCTCGAAGCCGCGATGCAGCGACGGATCGACGAGAACATCGCGGTCGTCGAGCGCAACGCCAACAAGATGGCGCGGGTCTCCAACCGCTCCAACCCTCTGATGGAAATGCTCGGCGGCTTTGCGGTCGCCGGCTGCCTGCTGTACGGCGGCTACAGCGTGGTGGCGCTCGGCGCCACGCCCGGACAGTTCTTCTCCTTCATGACCGCGTTCCTGCTGGCGACCGAGCCGGCCAAGCGGCTGGCGCGACTCAACATCGACCTCAACAGCCAGTTGGTCGGCGCGCGCATGCTGCTCGAGATCGTCGACAGCCCGGCGAGCGAGCCCCCCGACGACGACAAGCCGGCACTGAAACTCTCCAATGCGCGGGTCGAATTCCGCGACGTCCATTTCGCCTACCGGCCGGACGAGCCGGTGCTGAAGGCCATGAGTTTCGTCGCCGAGCCCGGCAAGACCACCGCCCTGGTCGGCCCCTCCGGCGGCGGCAAGTCGACCGTACTGGCGCTGCTGCTGCGGCTCTACGAGATCAAGCAGGGCGAAATCCTGATCGACGGTCAGAAGATATCCGACGTATCTCGGCATTCATTGCGCGCCCAGACCGGCTATGTCGGGCAGGACGTCTATCTGTTCCGCGACTCGATCGGCGCCAACATCGCCTTCGGCAAGGAAGGCGCCACCCAGGACGAGATCGTGGCGGCCGCGAAGGCCGCCTGCGCACATGATTTCATCATGGGCTTTCCGCTCGGCTACGACACGCCGGTCG
>CADEDX010000072.1 GCA_902826195.1 uncultured Bradyrhizobium sp.
TCCCGGCCATCGGAGCCCGCATCACGGTATGGTCGAGGTTGCGCTGGGCCTGGTCGAGCGCCGCCTGCGCCTGGGCATAGGGTGGAAATTCCTCCACCGGCAGCTCGGGATTACCGAGCAGTTGCGCCTTCGCGGTCGCGATCTTCTGCTGCAGCAATTGATATTGGCCGCTGGCAGTGACGAGCGCCGTGGACGCGTTGTCGAGATCGAGCTGCGAGCCGAAATTGTTCTTCACCAGCGACGACTTGCGGTCGACGTCGCGCTTCTTCAGGTCCATGCCCTGTTGCGACAGCTCGGCCATCTGGCCATAGATCTTGAGGTCGGCGATCAGGTTGTCATAGGTGACCTTGGCCTGCGCGAGGCTGGCCTTTGCCTGTGACAGAGCGAGGCGGAACGGCACCGGATCAATCTCGAACAGCACGTCGCCGGGACTGACCTGCTGGCCCTCCTTCACGACGACTTTCTCGATCTTGCCTGATATGTCGGGCGTGATCAGCACCTTCTGTGCGCCGACATAGGCATCGTCGGTGGTCACGTAGCGGCCGCCATTCAGATAGAACGTCAAGCCCGCAGCCAGCGCGACCAGTGGCAGCACCACTAGCAGCAGAACGCGGCGGTGGCGGCGCAGGCTGGCCATCAGCCGGCGGCGCGGCCCCGCGGCTTTCGGTTGCGACGGCGTGGCCGGGGCAGCCTTCTGTTCGGGCGGGAACTTGAGAACGGGATCAGCCATAACGCTGTTCCTTTCGCGGAGGCTCGTTCGCCGGATTCTGGATCGCGTTGCGCACGTTCTCCTTGATCAGGTTGAGTTGGTCGAGCAGGCGGTGGGCGTCGGCGGGATTGATGCCTTCGAGCGCGGTCGCCGTCAGTTCGGAGCGAAGCCCGGCGAGCTTGCCGAGCAGGGGGCGGGCAGCCTTGCGCAGATACAGCCGGTTGACGCGGCGATCGCTCTGGTCGCCGCGGCGTTCGATCCAGCCATTGTCGCAGAGCTTGTCGATCAACCGCGTCAGCGTGATCGGCTGCATATCCATCATCTCGGCGAGTTCGGACTGCTTGAGGCCTTCGGTGCGCTCGACCTTGGCCAGCACCGCCCATTGCGCGCGCGTAATGCCGTAGCGCGCTGCCTGCTTGTCGGCATAGGCACGCACCATCCGCTGCACCTCGCCGAGCGTAAACAGGAAGTTCATATCCACCGAACCGCGCATTGGCCCCATCTCCATAAGCTTGCCATATAATAAGCTTGCTTATGAATTTGGCATGGGCGGATTAACAAGGGCCTGATCCGCTTCCAGCACATGGCTGGAACCGGGGAGGGGGCCGGGCTTTGGGATTGGCCGTCAAACTGCTACAAAACGCCGAGATGACCCTGACCAAGCCGACATTCCCTGCGCCCGACCATGATCACGGCCGTTGCACCGCGGACGCGATGGCCCATGCGGAGGCAGTCTGCGCGCGGCGCTCCCAGAAATTCACCCCGATACGACGCCAGGTGCTGCAGGCGCTGCTGTCGAGCCACCGGCCGCTCGGCGCCTATGAGGTGATCGACGAACTCGCCAAATCGATGCCGCGGCCGGCGCCGATCACGGTCTACCGCGCGCTGGATTTTTTGATGGAAAACGGCCTCGTGCACCGGATCGAGAGCCGCAACGCCTTCCTTGCCTGCGCGCACGACCATGACGAGACCTCGATGGTGGCGTTCCTGATCTGCGATCACTGCGGCTCGGTCGGCGAGATTCCGGCGGCGCCGGTGGCGCAAAGCCTCAATGCGGCGGCGCGGGCGTCCGGATTCGCGCCAAAACTTTCCGTTGTCGAAATCGCCGGCACCTGCGCGCACTGTCAAAAAAAATAACAACACGGCGCCAAGCCGGCCACGAGGATCGATGTCTTCCCAGCGAGCAGAACATTCCTCCGGGCGCGCCTTGACCCCGGGCGCCAGCGCCTTGGTGCTGATGCTGTGCCTGAGCTGGGGTTTCAACCAGATCGCGGTAAAGCTCGCGCTGCCGGACGTGCCGCCGATGATGCAGGCGCTCATCCGCTCCGCCGGTGCGCTGCCTGTCATGCTCATCGCCGGCTGGCTGCGCGGGGTGAAGTTCTTCGAGCGCGACGGTTCGCTGGTGCCCGGCCTCGTGGCCGGCACGCTGTTCGGAATCGAGTTCGTGCTGATCTTCACCGGGCTGGTGTTTACGTCGGCGTCGCGCGCGGCGGTGTTCCTCTACACCGCGCCGTTTTTCGTCGCGCTCGGTTCCTATCAGTTTCTCGGCGAGCGGCTGAGCCTGCTGCAGTGGAGCGGACTCGGGCTGAGTTTTGCCGGCGTCGCACTCGCCATCGGCGTGCCGCAGCCGAATGTCGATGCCACGGTGTTGCTGGGCGATCTGCTGGTGGTCGCCGGCGGCGCGCTGTGGGGCGCGACCACGGTGATCGCGAAGGGCACCAAGCTGCGCAATGCCGCGCCGGAAAAGGCGCTCGGCTACCAGGTCGCGATATCGATCCCGATCCTCGGCTTCGCATCGTGGCTGTTCGGCGAAAAGATCACCCACATGCCCGGCGCGCTGTCGATTTCGCTATTGGCCTATCAGGCGTTCTGGGTGGTGGGCTGCACCTTCGTGTTGTGGTTCGCGCTGATCAAGCGATATTCGGCGAGTAAATTGTCGTCGTTCACCTTCATCACGCCGCTGTTCGGCGTCGTCGCCGCCTACTTCATCATGCACGACACATTGACGATCGCCTTCGGCGTTGCGGCGCTGTTGGTGATCGCGGGGCTTTATCTCGTGAACAAGCCGGACCCGAAGGTGATGCCGGATCCGAACGTGCCGGCGTGATGCCTCCGCCGTCATTGCGAGAGTACCGCCTACCCCGTCTCGATCGGCAGTTCGTTATCCTTCGCCCACTCTCCCATCGAGCCGTCGTAGAGGGTCAGCTTGTCGTAACCGAGCCGGTGCAGCAGGAACAGGTCGACAGTCGCCGAGATGCCGCCGCCGCAATAGGCGACGACACGCTTGTCTTTGGTGATTCCCTGCGTCTTGAATTTGGCTTCGGCCTCGCCAAGCGGGATGAACGCCTTGGTCTGCGGATCGAGCAGGGTCGCCGCCGACACGTTGCAACTGCCGGGTACGCGGCCGGGGCGGCCGTAGCGGCTGGGCTCAAGGCCCTTGTGGAATTGCGGACCGAGCGCGTTGACGACGACGGTGCCGCGTTCCGAGGTCGCGGCGAGCGTCTGGTGCTTGTCGACGAAAAATCCGTCCTTTTGCTTCGCCGTGAATGTTGCCGGCGGATATCCCTTGGCCTGCCCGGTCTCGAGTGCACGGCCCTCCAGCTTCCATTTGTCGAGACCGCCGTCGAGCACCGCGGCGTTCTCGAAACCGAGCGAGGCGAGCATCCACCAGAACCGCGTCGCCCACACTGGCGTGCCGATACTGTAGAGCACGACCCGGCTTGCATTGGAGACACCGTGACGGCCGAAGGCGCGTTCGAGAAACGCGACACCCGGCATCATGAAGCGCAGCGCCGTATCGGGATCGGAGAACTCGCCCTGCAGATCCAGAAAGTCGGCGCCCGGAATATGCCCGGCTTCGAACGTGTGCCGTCCGGGCACGGCGAGATAGGGCTGGCTGGAGCCTTCGGGCGCAGGTTCGAGGTAGGTTGTGCAATCGAACAGGCGCAGGTCGGGCTGACCCAGCGCCTCAGCGAGTTCCGCGGTAGAAATCAGGTCGTTATGCCCCGGCATGGTCGTCCCCCATCATTTTGGGGGCATGGTAGGGGCCTGAGGGGGCCATGAAAAGGCGGCCGCAGCGAATGCCCACCCTTTCAATTCCGCGATTCCCGTCCAATATAGCGGTTAACGAAACGACGAGGTCTGCCGTCTTGCCGGGGGCCGCTAAAGCTTGCTTAAGCTACTGAATATAGAGCATAAAACTCCATCTGTGACCGGGCGCACTGCGCTTCCGCAGCCCCCTTGGTGAATGTCACCAAAACCTGATATTCGAGACCCCCATGAACAAGCCCGAAATGATCCCGCAAGACGACATCGCCGGCCCCGAGGCACGGCATAAGACCACCCAGGTCATGGTCGGCAACGTTGCCGTCGGCGGGGGGGCGCCGATCGTCGTGCAGTCGATGACCAACACCGACACCGCCGATATCGAAGGCACCATCGCTCAGGTGGCCGCACTTTCGCGTGCCGGCTCGGAGTTGGTGCGCATCACCGTTGACCGGGAGGAGGCCGCCGCCGCCGTTCCGCACATCCGTGACGGCCTGCGCAAGCGCGGCATCACCACGCCGCTGATCGGCGACTTCCATTATATCGGCCACAAGCTGCTCGCCGAGTATCCGGCTTGCGCCGAGGCGCTCGATAAGTACCGGATCAATCCCGGCAATGTCGGCTTCAAGAACAAGCGCGACACCCAGTTCGCCGACATCATCGAGATCGCCAACAAGAACAACAAGGCGGTCCGCATCGGCGCCAACTGGGGTTCGCTTGATCAGGAACTGCTCACCAAGCTGATGGACGAGAACACGGCTTCACCGAATCCGCGCGATGCCCGCGCGGTGACGCGCGAGGCCATGGTGCAGTCGGCCTTGCTGTCCGCGGCGCGGGCGCAGGAACTCGGCATGCCGAAGAACAAGATGATCCTTTCGGCGAAGGTTTCCGCCGTGCAGGATCTGATCGCGGTCTATCAGACACTGGCCTCGCGCTCGGACTATGCGATCCATCTCGGCCTCACCGAGGCCGGCATGGGCTCGAAGGGCATCGTCGCTTCCTCTGCCGCGCTCGGCATCCTGCTGCAGGAGGGCATCGGCGACACCATCCGCATTTCGCTGACGCCCGAACCCGGCGGAGATCGCACGCTTGAGGTTCAGGTCGCGCAGGAACTGCTGCAGACCATGGGCTTCCGCACCTTCGTGCCGCTGGTCGCGGCGTGCCCCGGCTGCGGCCGCACCACCTCCACAACTTTCCAGGAACTGGCGCGCTCGATCCAGGATTTCATCCGCGAGGAAATGCCGGGCTGGAAGACGCAATATCCCGGCGTCGAGACGCTCAACGTCGCGGTCATGGGCTGCATCGTCAACGGCCCGGGCGAATCCAAGCATGCCAATATCGGCATCTCCCTGCCCGGCACCGGCGAAGCCCCTGCCGCGCCTGTCTTCGTCGATGGCAAGAAATTCCGAACCCTGCGCGGGCCCACTATCGCCGCCGATTTCAAGGCGCTGGTGATCGACTATATCGATCAGCGCTATGGCGCGGGCGCCAAGACGCCGGAGACGACCGCCGCGGAGTAGGTCTGGTCTAGTCGGGCTGGTCTCGATTTTTCTCCCGAGAACGAGCGCGATGAGTCATCATCGCGCTCGTTTGCGTTGGTGTGGATATTGCTGCGGTGAGACTGCATGGCACCCTGCAGTAGAGACAATGCGACAACACATCTTTGACCAGATCGGGACAAAGTTTCAGCACACAACCATCGCTCCACTTGTCATCATGATGAGGGTCGGGACGAAGCTTCCCGGAACCCAAAATAACAAGAAGACGGGGGCTCTATGGGAACCACGTTCAACATTGCTTCGCTGGCGCAGGCCTCCGGGCCGCAGTTGGTCAACCCGCCGCCGGATCGGCCGCATACAACCATGTGGCGAAACGCTGCAACCCGCCTGATGTTTGCCCTTGCGGCCGGGCTGTTGACCGCTCAACCAGTCCTTGCGGCACCCGGCGATGACGAGATCCGCATCGGGAACACCATGCCCTACAGCGGACCGGCCTCCGCTTACGGCGTCATCGGCAAGACGCTGGCGGCCTACTTCGACAAGGTGAACGCCGAAGGCGGCGTCAACGGCCGCAAGATCAAGTTCATCTCCTATGACGATGGCTACACGCCCGCCAAGACGGTCGAACTGGCCCGCAAGCTGGTGGAACAGGATCGCGTTCTGCTGGTGTTCGGGAGCGTCGGCGGCGCCACGAGCGCGGCGGTCCGGCCTTATCTGAACCAGAACAAGGTTCCGCAGCTGTTCAATGCCTCGGGTCCGGCGATGTGGGACCAGCCGCAGGAGTTTCCGTGGACCATGGGTTGGCAGCCGAACTACCAGACCGAGGGCCGCATCTACGCGCAATACTTGCTTGAGAATCATCCGCGCGGAAAGATCGCGGTGCTCTATCAGGACGACGCGTTCGGCAATGACGCCCTCAAGGGATTGAAGGACGGGCTCGGCACTAAGATGCCGGTCGTCGTCGCGCCGTACAAGGTCACCGACCCTTCGATCGATCCCCAACTCGCCAAGCTGAAGGCCTCGGGCGCTGACATCTTCGTCAATTTCACGACTCCGAAATTTGCCACCATCGCCATTCGCCGCGTCGCTGAAATGGGTTGGAAGCCGGTTCAACTCCTCGAGGCGGCTTCCAACTCGGTCGCCGCGCTCCGGCCTGCGGGGCTGGAGAATGCGGAGGGTATCTTGTCGGCCGGCTATTATCTCGAACCCGACGATCCGCTGACCGCCAGCGATCCCGCCTATCGGGAGTGGTCCGCCTTCATGGACCGTTATGCGTCGGGCCTGTCCAAGAGTGACGGCCTGACGTCCTACAGCTACGCGCTGGCCCGAACGATGGTCGAGGTGCTACGCCGAAGCGGCGACGACCTTTCGCGTGAAAACATCATGCGGCAGGCGGCGACGCTCAAGGGCCTGCAGATCCCGATGCTGATTCCGGGCATCGCGATCAATACCAGCCCCAGCGATCACGCCCCGATCGAGCAGATGCAGATGCAGCGGTTCACGGACGGGAAGTGGGAACGCTTCGGTCCGGTGCGCAGCGGCATCGATGCCGGCAGCGTCAGTGAATCCTTCAAGACCATCTTCCAGTACGGCACGGCCAAGCGCGATCTGGCCATCAAGATGAACACCAATACGGTGTCGGTCATGACCGGCTCGTTCGGCAGTACCTATGCGCAGATCGGCGCCGATCTCGGCTCGGTGCTGGACAATGGAGAGAGCCTGCGGGTGCTGCCGGTTCTCGGCCGCGGATCGGTTCAGGCGGTCGCCGACATCCTGCTGTTGCGCGGCGTCGATGCCGGCATCGTCCGCAAGGACACGCTCGCGTATCTCGAACGCAAGGATTTTGCTGCCAGCATCCGCCAGCAGTTCGTCTATGTCACAAAGCTGTTCAACGAGGAGATGCACGTTCTCGCATCGAAGTCGATCCGCAGCATGAAGGAACTCGACGGCAAGACCGTCGTCGTCGATCAGCCGGATTCCTCTACCTTCGTGACGGCGATCAACGTGTTCGAACGGCTGAACATCAAGCCGCATCTGGTCTACAACGAACCGCGGCTTGCGGTCGACGCGCTGCGCCGCGGCGAGGTCGATGCCCTCCTCGCCGTCGAGGGCAAGCCATCGCAATGGCTGGGCCAGATCAGGGATCCCAACCTGCATCTGGTGCCGGTCGACTATGATCGCGCTCTTCAGGCCGAATATCTGCCCTCCAAGCTGACGTCTGACGACTATCCGAACCTGATCGGGAGCGGCGCCGTGGTCGATACGATCGCTGGCGAGGCGATTCTGGCGGCTTACCACTGGCCCGCCAACAACGATCGCTATCGCCGTCTCGCGCTGCTGGTCGAATCGCTCTTCACCAAATTGCCTCAGCTGCAGAAGCCGCCGTTCCATCCGAAATGGAAAGAGCTTTCGCCTCGCGTGCCCGTCGACGGCTGGACGCGGTTCGAAGCCGCCCAGGAGTGGCTCAATCGCACCTATCCGACGGCGGCGGTGGCTCCGGCGACGACGGTCGGCGAGGCGCCGTCGCAGCCGCCCCGGGCCGCCAATCCGCCGATCAGCCGCAACGACCCGCTGTATCGCGAGTTCCTCGACTGGCGCGCGAGCCGCCAGAAGGCCAACAACAACGTCAACCGCTGACGTTCCGGCCGCGGCCCGTATTGCGCTTCGGATCGCCTGGTCTACGATGTCTGCCAATCAAGAACGATTGCGAGAAAGCCGATGTCTTCGCTGTCCGGCAAACAGGGTCCGCGCTATCGCCACGTCGCAGGCGATTCGGACCCGTACGAAACCATCGGCGTCGAAAAGCTGACGCCGATCATCGGCGCGGAGATCTCTGGCGTCGATATCGGCAAGCTCGTCTCGGAGGATGGGCGCTCCAACCGCCAGATGGATGAGATCCATCGCGCGCTCGCCGAAAATCTCGTGATCTTCTTTCGCGATCAGCACATCACCCCACAGCAGCATCTCGCTTTCGGCCGCAAGTTCGGCGAATTGCACGTGCACCCGGCAGCGCCCAACGAGGGCGATCCGGCGCTGATGAAGATCTATGCCGACAAGGATTCGCCGCGCGCCAATGGCGAGGGCTGGCACTCGGATGTCTCCTGCGACGTCGAGCCGCCGATGGGATCGATCCTCTACATCAAGCAATGCCCGCCGCGCGGCGGCGACACGCTGTTCGCCAACATGTATGCGGCCTACGAGGCGCTGTCGGACCGGATGAAGACCTATCTCGACGGGCTCACCGCGCTGCATGACGGCGAGCAGACCTATCGCGGGCTGTACGCCAATTACGGCATCGCCGATCGACCCGAATATCCGCGCGCCGAACATCCGGTGGTGCGAACCCATCCGGTGACGGGCAAGAAGGCGCTCTACGTCAACCGCGGCTTCACGCGCTTCATCATCGGCATCCCTCGCGACGAGAGCGACGCCATGCTGGCCTATCTCTACCAGCATGCGGAGAACCCGCTATTCCAGTGCCGCTTTCGCTGGACCGAAAACGCCATCGCCTTCTGGGACAATCGTTGCGCCCAGCACCGCGCGATGTGGGATTACTGGCCGCACACGAGATCAGGCACGCGGGTGACCGTGAAGGGCGAGCGGCCGGTGTAATTCGCTGACGCTACCCGCACTTCACAATGGCTCATCGTCATCGCCGGTGCGGTCCTGCTTCGGCGTCGCGATGTCGCCGTCCTCGTAATCGTCATCCTCCGCCGGAATGCGCTCCGGCGGCTTTGGCTTGTCGTCGCTCTTTTTCGGAGGTTCGTTCTTCCTGCCCGTTCCGCCCATCTGGTGCCTTTTTCCGCCGGATGAATCGGCGTTGCTCTGCATGCCGATTCGGAGTATCGGCATGACCTCATTCCAATCGCATTGAGGTCGGCACGTTAGCGCCGGCCACAGAAACTTTCCCGCCCTTTTTGCGGCGTTCAGTCCAAAAGGGCCTTCACGGAGCCAGCATGAAGAAGCCCCGCCTTGCGGCGGAAGAACCGCAGCCGCGCAAAATCATCCGCGCCGACAAAGCGCCGACATCAGGTTATTCGCTGGTGGTGGACGGTCATTTCAAATCGCATCACGACACGGTCGAGGCCGCCGAAGAAGCCGGCATGGCGCTGAAGAACAAGTTCCAGATGCTGCAGGTTCAGGTCTACGACGCCGAGAACAAGACGCGCTCGATGATCGATTGGCCAGGACCGGCGTAACGCCGCCGGGATCTGCTTTTCCTCACAGCCGCAGCCATCGAGCACGAAGACGAGCTTCGCGCTCTTGCCGGGGCACGATCTCAGGTTCGTCGTCCGCCGCTCTGCTGGCTTGCAAGCCAGTCGGACAGTGCGACCGCCTTCTCGTTCGATCGTTTGGCGGTGGGCGTCCCCGATTTCCTGGCCGCTTTGGCAGTGGGGGCGCGTTGCGGTTCGGCGGCCTCGCGCGCCAGGCGCAGCGCCTTCAGCTTCGCCATGTTGTCGAGCACGGCCTTGGCGCTGGCGTCACGTTCGGCCTTGCCGGATTTTGCGTCCCCGGCGGCCCTTGCGGCCTTGTCGGCGCGGGCCTGGGCGCGGTCTCGGTCCTCTTTCGTCATTTCAACTCAGCCTTTTTTCGCAGCCTTGGTCCTCGCCTTTTTCACCACCGGCGGCGGCGGATTTTCGCGGTCGGCCGCTTCCTTGGCGAGGCGCAGGGCGCGCAGTTTTTCGGTTTTCTTGCGGATCGCGACGTCGGCGGCGGCGATCTCGGCCATTGCCTTGATGCCCTCGACTTCCTGGGTGCGTCTGCGATTGAGCCGGATTTCCTTCATTTCGGCAGCGCTCTTCGGTTGATCGTCCATGTCATACCTCTGAAATCACGACAGATATCGTCGAGCGGTCCCGGCGGCGGTTTACCACGGATCTGGCAACAGAGGGTGTTATTTTCGGTCGAAAACGTTCCGGTTTCTTGTCAAATCAGCCCTCATGGTGAAGGGCCGCTTCGTCGTCCGTCTCCTCGGGGGCGGCCTGATCGAAACTCGCCAGCCAGGCGGTCAACGCCGCCGACGCATGTCCCTGCCACTTCATCTGTCGCAAAGCAATGCGCACGCTGATGCGACCGTAGCGGTCGCCGGCCATCGCCATGGGTGGCTCGCCGGCCAGCACCGCATTGATCACACGCTGCTTGGTGGCGAGCACTTCGGGATCGCCGCATGCCGCAATCATCGCCTGAAAGGCATCGTGATGCGCGGCGTCGAAGGCACGCGCCTCGCCGAGGGCGTCGCGCGCCGGATGCGGCGGATAGAGATGCGCGCAGGGCACCATGCCGTCGGGCACCGGTTCGGTCGCGGGATGCGTCCGGCGGTTGCGCAGGAGCCTCGGCAGCACATGGGTATGCGGCCCTTCCGGGCTCTTGCCCGACGGCGGCGGGATCGGCTGATAGACCTCGATACGCCCGAGCCGGCTGATGAAGACGCGATGCGGATTGGCCACCAGGATCATTCCCATCGCGGGATTTCCGGGCTCGAACACGTCTCGCCCCGCATGTTCGCGCAGGCGGCTTGCGAGAGCATCGCTGACCCTGACGCAGAAGTCGGCGTGCAACGCGCCGAAACCGAGATCGAACAGAACCGAATCGCGGTCCTCTTCCCGCGGCGCTTCGCGATCGGGACCGATCTCGGCCAGTGCCGTGCGCCGGCTCATGGCGCAGTCCTGTTTCGGCACGCAAAGCGAGACCCGTTGACTCCATCCCGTTTTGGTGAGGCCCTCGGATGCAAAGACGCGCGGCGCGGCATCCGGTTTCAGCACGATGGCGCCGCGCGACGTCAGCGCCGAAACGATTTCGTCTGAACGGGCCAGCCGCACCGGCTCGTCGGGATCGCGCGAGAACTCGGCGATGGCGCCGAACGTGCCGAGGCTCCATTGCGTTTCGGGATTGGATATTTCCCGCTGCAGAAGATCGCTAGCTGCCGCGCTCATGGCAGCCCGTGGAATCGAAGCGTTCTGGACATGAAAACACATTCTCCCGGGCAATAGGCCCGGAAGAATACCGTGTTGTCAGGTCAGGACAAGCCGGTCCGGGAGAGGCCGAACCGGCTGCCGCGGTCAGAACGTCGCGCCGGCCCTGACCATGTAGGTGCGTCCGGGCAATGGATAGGCCGCAAAACGGCCGGGCGTGAACGAACTGGCGATGGCGTAGTCGTAGTAGTTTGCATCGAACAGGTTGTTGACGCTGAGCGACCAGAAGAAGCGATCGTAGGCCCCGCTCAGTTTCAAATCGACCGTTGCATCCGCGGGAATGCGGCGCTGGGCGTTGGCCTGGTCGTTGTCCATGATGCGTTCGCTCCAGGCGCGCACCGTGGCGTCGAACACCAGGTAGTTCTGCCAGATGTTCCAGGTCACGCCGCCGCTCGCGGTGTAGCGCGACACCAGCGGCACGTCCTTGCCCTCGAACTCGCCATCGCGGAACACGGCGCGGGTATAGGCCACGCCGCCGCGCAGCGTGACGGTGTCGCTGACGCGCAGCGAAGCGCTGGTTTCCGAGCCGTAGCGGCGGGTCGGGTCGAGGTTGACGTTGTAGAAAAGCGCCGGGAGGAAATGGATCTCGTTTTCGAGGTCCATGCCATAGATGCTCGATTGCATCTGGAAGGCGCCGGCCTTGACGCGGAAGCCGCCCTCTATGTCGTGCGAGGTCTGCGTCTTCAGCCTGAAATCTTGCGAGACGAATGCAGCCGGCAGCAAGGGTCCGGAGGCCACGCGTTCCTCGACATTGGGTGTGCGGAATGCGCGCGCCGCGCGGCCGAACACCGTAAAGACGTCGTTGAGACGATGTTCGAGACCTACATGAAGTGCGTAGTTTGTCTCGCTGCTGTCGAGCGGCAGCGCCTGGGTTTCGAAACCGAAGGTGCCGGGCGCGGTGGGATTTAGCCGGTCGCGCGCGCTGAGCCAGGTGTTCTGAACCCGGGCGCCATAGGAGAAGTCGGTAGACGGCAGCAGCCCAACCGTATGCTGCCAGTATCCGGCCAGCGATTGCTGCGACAGGTCGTAAACGTGGATCGGCGCCGCGCCCTTGAACAGCGGACGGTTCGAATTGTAGGTCGCATCGTAATAGTCGATGCCGGTCAGGATCTGCGACGGCACGCCGAACAACGAGTTCTTGATGCTGAGACGCGGCGTGATCGACCAGGTCTGCAGGTGGCTGTCGACATAGTTGAACGGGATGGTCGGCAGCGTGCCGAAGAAGCCGCCTTGCGATTTCTTGTCACGGACGCCGCCATCCAAGATCAGATCGACGCCGTCGATGATGGTCTTGGTGAAGCCGGCGGTGGCGCTGGCGCCCTGCTGGTTGCCGTAGTCGAACGGCGTGCCGGTGCCCTTGCGGTCGGTGACGAGCTGGTTGAGCCCGATCGAGGGATCGACCGTGCGGCCGCCGGGGAAGCCAAGCTTCTGGTCGTCGCCAGTGATCGTGAGGAATGCCTTGAGGTCTGATGTCGTGTAATTGAGGTTGCCGACGCCGTTCTTCTGGTCCAGCGCGTTGTTGTCGCGATAACCGTCGGACTTGATGGCGTTGCCGTAGAACGAGGTCGACCACGGCCCGTAATTGGTCGCTGCCGAGATGTTCGCCAGGCGCGTATTGAACGAGCCGACACCGGCCTCGCCCCGCATCGTCACCGGCGGGCCGCCGGTACCGCTTTTCAGAACGATGTTGATGACGCCGCCGACTGCGTTATCGCCGTAGAGTACCGCGCCGCTGTTACCGCGCGTCACCTCGATGCGCTCGATCGACTGCAGCGGGATGGTCGAGAGATCGACCTGCGCCATGTCGACGTCGTTGAGGCGGCGACCGTTGACCAGGATCAAGGTATTCGAGGTCGCGAAAGCGCCGAAGCCGCGCAAATCCACCGAAGTCTTCGCACCATGCGCCGCAACGCCGTACAGCGCGGTGAGCTGCACGCCGGGGACCTGCGCCAGAATGTCAGGCAGGTTGTCGGAGGGCGAGCGTGCAATATCCTGCGCCGTGATCACCGTCGACGAAGCACCGACGATGCCGTTGAACTGCCGCACGCTGCTGCCCGTGCCGCCGGCGTCGGCCGTGCCCTGGCTTGCGCCATCGGACGTCCCTGTGCCGGCGCCACGCGAAGGCTGTACGGCCCGCGCCGGACGCGTCGTCGTGCCGTTGCCGTCATTGTCGAGCGGTCGGGCGCGGGTCTTGTTAGGGTCGGTGGGTGCGTTGATCTCGACCGGCGGCAGGGCGGTCGCCAGCGTTTGCGCGTAAGCGTGCGAGCCGCCCAGGTCAAGGATGCTGGTGGCGAGCAGGAGCGCGCGGCGCCGTTTCGCGGGGGTGGAGGTAGACATGGTTCAGGCCTCGGTATGACGTTAGTGGCACGTCACAGCGAACCAAGTCTCACCATCGCGCTTGCGCGACCCAGTGAAGCTAATGTCTGTACTCCCCGACCGACATCTTCGCGTGTGACCACGGCTGACGGCAGGTCTCCTGGCTTGCGGGTCACTACCCTTCGTCGCCTTCCCAGGACCGAGATTCCCAGTGGCCTATGACGAAGGATTCGCCGCTTACAGTTGCGGGGGCAGCCGCGGAATTGGGGAAATTCCCCGCACCGCATTCCCTTTTGATCCCCAAAACGGGAACCGTCGGAAACTACGGTAGAATTTTGTCAAACTCCAAGTCAATCCAGTATGGCCCGCTACGCAATCCTCGCTGGACGAGTGCGCTATTTTTGCCGCATGAGGCTGGTCCCAAGCTCCTGTACCGGCGCGGGCAAACCTGCTTTAGGACGATTGATGAGTGTTGATGCCGTAACCCTGACCCATGACGACGCCACGCGCCGCAGGATCGGCGCGACCGTGCTGTTGTCCGCACTTGTTGCGCTGCTGGCGCTGATCTCGCTCGGCACCGGCCCGGTGCGGCTATCGCCGCTGGCAGTAGCGGAAGCGCTGTTCGGCGCCGGCAGCGAGGTCTCGCAGGTGATCGTGCGCGAAATCCGCCTGCCGCGCACGCTGCTGGCGCTGGCGATCGGCGCCATTCTGGGGCTGTCGGGCGCATCGCTGCAGGGCCTGCTGCGCAATCCGCTGGCCTCGCCATCGCTGTTCGGCGCGCCGCAATCCGCCGCGTTCGGCGCCGTGCTGGTGATCGCGCTCGGCCTCGCTGACGTGCGCTCCTACGCGTTGCCAGTCGCGGCGATCCTGGCGGCGTTCGCCTCCGTGTTCGCGCTGCTTTCGATTGCCGGGCGCAATGCCGGGCTGTTGATCCTCATCCTCTCTGGTTTGGCGATTTCGAGTTTTGCCGGCGCTGCCACCGCGCTGGTGATGAACCTCTCCAGCAATCCCTTCGTGGTGCTGGAGATCGCGTTCTGGCTGCTGGGATCACTGGAGGACCGCAGCTTTCAGCATGTCCTGCTGGCGTTCCCCTTCATCATCGTCGGCGCGATCATGCTGTTCAGCCAGCGCCACGCCTTTCGCGCGCTCAGCCTCGGCGAGGAAACCGCGCAAAGCCTCGGCGTCGATGTCGGCCGTTTGCGGCTGTTCGTCATTTCAGGCGTCGGGCTGGGTGTCGGCGGCGCAGTCGCCGTCACCGGCACCATCGGCTTCATCGGGCTGGTGGCGCCACACCTGATGCGGCCGTTGATAGGCCACGATCCGGCGCGACTTCTGGTGCCGAGCGCGCTCGCCGGCTCGGCGCTGCTGCTGGCCGCTGATATCGCGGTGCGCATCATCCCCTCGACATCCGACATCAAGGTCGGCGTGCTGACCTCGATCATCGGCGTGCCGTTCTTCCTCTATCTGATCATGCGCGAACGCCGCGCGCTCGGCGGAGGCGTCGCATGACCAAGGCGCTTTTGACCGCAAGGGATCTCAACGTCCGGCTTGGCAACCGCGTCGTTCTCAAAGACGTCTCGCTCGCCTTGTCGCCGGGACATCTGGTCGCGCTGGTCGGCCCCAACGGCGCCGGCAAGACCACGCTGCTGCGGGCGCTGGCCGGCCTGATCCCGTCCGAAGGCCCGATCGAGATCGGCGGCGAAGCGTTGTCGTCGTTGCCGTTGCGAGAACGCGCCAAACGCTTTGGTTATCTGCCGCAGGGGCATGTCGTGCACTGGCCGCTGCCGGCGCGCGATATCGTGGCGCTCGGCCGCTATCCGCACGGCGCCACCGATCCGGCGCGGTTGTCGCCGAAAGATATCGAAGCGGTGCAGCGCGCGATGCAGGCGGTGGATGTGATGGATTTCAGCGACCGCCGCGTCACCGAGCTGTCCGGCGGCGAACGTAGCCGCGTCGCGCTGGCCCGCGCGCTGGCGGTGGAGGCACCGGTCATCCTGGCCGACGAGCCGACCGCTTCGCTCGACCCGCGGCACCAGATCGAAGTCATGAAAAATTTGCGCGCGACCGCCGACAAAGGGGCGCTCGCCATCGTCGTGACGCACGATCTGGGCCTCGCCGCGCGTTTCGCCGACCACATGCTGGTGCTGCGCGAAGGCCGACTGGTGTCGCAGGGCTCGCCGTCGGAGGCGCTGTCCGAACAGGTCATGGCGGAGGTGTTTCGCATCACGGCCTATCGCGCGGAATTCCAGCACCAGGCCGTGATCGTGCCATGGGCCGATATCTGATGCGGTGGCGATTCTTGCTCGCGATGATCGCGCTGGCGTCGTCGGGCAGCGCGATATCGGCCGCCGACCTGCCACGTCTGGTCTCGATGAACGTCTGCACGGACCAATTGGTGCTGACGCTGGCCGACCCCGAACAGATTCTTGGATTGAGCCGGTTTGCGCGCGACGGCTGGCAATCGAAGGCAGGCGACCTCAGCCGCTATCCGGTGCTGTCAGGAGGCGCCGAGGACATACTGCTCATCCGGCCCGACATCGTCGTCGCCAGCGCGTTCGACAAGCGCTCGACGCGGGAGCTGCTGAAGGCCAAGGGACTTCGTCTCGCCGAACTCGCGGTGCCGCGCAATCTCGACGAAGCGCGGCAGCAGATCCGCGAGGCCGGCGACATCACCGGGCATCCCGATCGTGCGGCGGCGGAAATCGCGCGGCTCGACGCCGCGTTGGCCCGCGCCCGGCAAGCGGTTTCGCAGCGGCATTTTCGCGTGCTGCCGCTGTCCCGGCGCGGCTGGGTCGCCGGTAGCGACAGCTTTGTCGGCTCGCTGCTCGGTGAAACCGGCTTGCGCAGCGCCGCCGGCGATCTCGGTTTTGCTCTTGGCGGATTTGCCTCGCTGGAAGCGATCGTGAAGCTGCGGCCCGACTTCATCGTCGTGTCGCAGGCCGGCGATTACGCTCGAGACGACGGCCAGGCGTTCCTGCTGCATCCGGCGCTGGAGCGCTTCTACCCGCCGCAAAAGCGCATCGTGATCCCCGAGCGGATGACCGAATGCGGCGGCGTGCTGCTGGCCGATGCGCTGGATGCGTTGACGGCGGAAGTGAAGCGGGTGGGGCGGTGAGGTCTTCGTAGGGTGGGCAAAGCGTAGCGTGCCCATCATTTCTCAGCGTGCTCGGTGATAGATGGTGGGCACGTCGCTAGCGCTCCTTTGCCCAACCTACGAATTCTAACCCATCGCCACCGGCCCGCCGACCTTCTTCCACGCATCGATGCCGCCTTCGATATGCGCGGTATTCGCCAGCCCCGCATTCTTCGCCGCGGCGACCGCCATCGCCGAGCGTTCGCCGAACGCGCAGAAGAATACCACGCGCCGTCCGGTGGCGGCGGCGACTTCGCGCAGCATGCCGCCGGGCTTGAGGCTCTCGGCGATGCCGGGGTAGGGTGCTTGCAGCGCGCCCGAAATCGTGCCGTGCTTGGCGCGCTCGCCGGCCTCGCGCAGATCGACCAGCAGGATGTCGGGCCGGCCGAGGCAGTTGATGGCGTCGCGGGCGGAGAGCGCCAGCCCCTGCTTCGCCAGGTCCTCCTGGTGCAGGCCGACATGCATGTTGGCCGGCACCGCGACGTCCATCATCTTCGGATTCGGAAGCTTCAGGTTCGCCATCAGCTCGATATATTCGTCGACCGAGCGCACCTGAAGGCGCGGATTGTAGCGCCGCTCCTCGCCGATGGTGGAAACCGTGTCGCCCTTGTAGTCGTGGGCGGGATAGACCATCGTTTCATCAGGCAGCTTCAAGAGCCGGTTGAAGATCGATTCATATTGCGCCCGCGACGAGCCGTTCTGGAAATCGGTGCGGCCGGTGCCGCGGATCAGAAGCGTATCGCCGGTGAAGACGCGGTCGCCCATCAGATAGGAATAGGAATCGTCGGTGTGACCCGGCGTATACATGACGTCGAGGCTCAGACCTTCGATCGTCACCCGGTCGCCATCGGAAACCCGCATCGACACCACGTCGGCCTTGCTCTGCTCGCCCATGATGGTGATGCACTGGGTGCGGTCGCGCAGTTCGCCGAGCCCGGTGACGTGATCGGCGTGCAGATGGGTGTCGACCGCCTTCACCAGCCGCAGATCGAGTTCGCGCAGGAGCTGGCAGTAGCGGTCGGCCTTCTCCAGCACAGGGTCGAGGATCAACGCCTCGCCGCCGGCGCGGCTCGCCAGCAGATAGCTGTAGGTGCCGGAAACGCTGTCGAATAGCTGGCGAAAGATCATGGCTCCTGCCG